>NZ_JASHFB010000015.1:0-42846 GCF_047462815.1 Streptococcus mitis | reverse complement strand
ATATCAGTAAGAGCCCTGAGAGATGATCAGGTAGATAGGTTAGAAGTGGAAGTGTGGCGACACATGTAGCGGACTAATACTAATAGCTCGAGGACTTATCCAAAGTAACTGAGAATATGAAAGCGTAAGGTTTTCTTGATTTGAATAGATATTCAATTTTGAGTAGGTATTACTCAGAGTTAAGTGACGATAGCCTAGGAGATACACCTGTACCCATGCCGAACACAGAAGTTAAGCCCTAGAACGCCGGAAGTAGTTGGGGGTTGCCCCCTGTGAGATATGGAAGTCGCTTAGCTTTATTCCGCCATAGCTCAGTTGGTAGTAGCGCATGACTGTTAATCATGATGTCGTAGGTTCGAGTCCTACTGGCGGAGTAGTTAATTAAAGGAGGTTTTGACCTCTTTTTTGTTATATAATTAATAATCTATCTCGCTTCATTAGGTGCGAGATATTTTTCTTGACGATAGAAGTTTCAGACACCATTATTTTGGCTCTTTGTCAACTGTAGTGGGTTGAAGAAAAGCTGAGATCTAGAAAGGACGAAATTTGTCCTTTCTTTTTTGATATTCAGAGCGATAAAAATTCGTTTTTTGAAGTTTTCAAAGTTCCGAAATCCAAAGGCATTTCGTTTGATAAGTTTAACGAGATTATTGGTCGCTTCCAATTTGGCGTTGGAATAGGGTAATTGAAGAGCGTTGACAATCTTCTCTTTATCCTTGAGAAAGGTTTTAAAGACAGTCTGAAAAAGAGGATGAACCTGCTTAAGATTGTCTTCAATAAGTCCGAAAAATTTGTCAGGCTCTTTATTTTGGAAGTGAAAAAGCAAGAGCTGATAGAGATTATAGTGGTGTCTCAAGTCTTCTGAATAGCTCAAAAGCTTGTCTAGAATCTCTTTATGTGTTAAGTGCATACGAAAAGTAGGGCGATAAAATCGTTTATCACTCAGTTTACGACTATCCTGTTGAATGAGCTTCCAGTAACGTTTGATGGCCTTGTATTCATGGGATTTTCGCTCAAATTGATTCATGATTTGAACACGGACGCGACTCATAGCACGGCTAAGATGTTGTACAATGTGAAATCGATCTAGAACGATTTTAGCGTTAGGAAAAAGTTTTCTGGCAATATCGTAGTAGGGGCTAAACATATCCATCGTAATGATTTTCACCTGACAGCGAGCGGCTCTATCATATTTAAGAAAGTGATTTCGGATGATAGCTTGTGTTCTACCCTAAAGAACAGTGATGATATTGAGCTTTTCAAAGTACTGAGCAATGAAACTCATTTTTCCCTTGGTAAAGGCATACTCGTCCCAGGACATAATCTCAGGAAGTTGGCTAAAGTTATGCTTAAAGTGAAAGTCATTGAGCTTGCGAATGACAGTTGAAGTTGAAATGGAAAGCTGATGGGCAATATCGGTCATAGAAGTTTTTTCAATCAGCTTATGAGCAATTTTTTGGTTGATAATACGAGGGATTTGATGATTTTTCTTTACTAGAGGAGTCTCAGCGACCGCTATTTTCGAGCACTGGTAGCACTTAAAACGGCGTTTTCTAAGGAGGATTCTAGTGGGCATACCAGTCGTTTCGAGGTAAGGAATCTTAGTGTGTACCCCTATTAATGACATCCATAATTTTGATATTAGGGTCTTTAATATCGAGTAATTTTGTGATAAGTTGAAGAACTCTGGAGAAATATTTATTACTATTGAAATAAAACAGGATAATTTATTCAATCATTTATAGGAAATTTTTTATTTTTAGAGATTTAATAGTTTGTTTTTGATATAAGATATTTGTTTCTATTATGTCTATCTTTCTCATTTTTTATTTTGTTGAGGTTGGTATTTTAACAATTCAGGAATTGATAGTGAATGTGTAAAATTTTTTGTTAGAATAAGTTCATAAATAGAAAAAAGGAGTGTAGGCTTATGCTACAAAGTATTTACGATCAGATGACTGATTTCTATGACAGTATCGAAGAAGAGTATGCTACTTTCTTTGGTAATAGTTGGGACTGGGAACATTTTCATTTTAAATTTTTGATTTATTATTTAGTTAGATATGGTATTGGGTGTCGTAGGGATTTTATTGTTTACCATTATCGTGTTGCTTATCGTTTGTATCTTGAAAAGATGATAATGAAACAAGGTTTTATTTCTTGTTGAGATAGTCTGAGTTAATTTCCGAACAAATTTACTTTTTTATAGAAAGATAATAATAAATAGCTAGTTATTTTTCTAAATCATTTTTTAATAGTTGGAAATAGCAAATCTTTCTATTGTTTCTTCTTGATAAAAAGGCGATTTTTTCTTATAATAAATTGTAAGATATAATTGCAGGTGAGATTCCTGCCATGTATGTGAGAAAGGAAGAGCCTGAGGGCTCAGACAAGATTATGACTTCAGTTGTTGTTGTAGGTACCCAATGGGGTGATGAAGGTAAAGGGAAGATTACAGATTTCCTTTCAGCGAATGCAGAAGTGATTGCACGTTACCAGGGTGGTGATAATGCAGGTCACACGATTGTGATCGATGGTAAGAAATTTAAGTTGCACTTGATTCCATCTGGAATTTTCTTCCCTGAAAAAATCTCTGTTATTGGGAATGGTATGGTTGTAAATCCTAAATCTCTTGTAAAAGAGTTGAGCTATCTTCATGAGGAGGGTGTGACAACTGATAACTTGCGTATTTCTGATCGCGCGCATGTTATTTTGCCTTATCATATCGAGTTAGACCGTTTGCAAGAAGAAGCTAAGGGCGACAATAAGATTGGGACTACAATCAAGGGAATTGGTCCAGCTTATATGGACAAGGCTGCTCGTGTTGGAATTCGTATCGCCGATCTTTTGGATAAAGATATTTTCCGTGAGCGTTTAGAACGTAACCTTGCTGAAAAGAATCGTCTTTTTGAAAAATTGTATGACAGTAAAGCGATTGATTTCGATGATATTTTTGAAGAATATTACGAATATGGTCAACAAATCAAGAAATATGTGACAGACACATCTGTCATTTTGAATGATGCGCTTGATAACGGTAAACGTGTGCTTTTTGAAGGTGCACAAGGAGTTATGCTAGATATCGACCAAGGTACTTATCCATTTGTTACGTCATCAAACCCTGTAGCTGGTGGTGTGACAATTGGTTCTGGTGTTGGTCCAAGTAAGATTGAGAAGGTTGTAGGTGTATGTAAAGCCTATACGAGTCGTGTAGGAGACGGTCCTTTCCCAACTGAGTTGTTTGATGAAGTGGGAGAACGTATCCGTGAAGTAGGTCATGAATATGGTACAACAACTGGTCGTCCACGTCGTGTGGGTTGGTTTGACTCAGTTGTGATGCGTCATAGTCGTCGCGTTTCTGGTATTACTAATCTTTCATTGAACTCTATCGATGTTTTGAGTGGTTTAGATACAGTGAAAATCTGTGTGGCCTATGATCTTGATGGTCAACGTATTGACTACTATCCAGCTAGTCTTGAGCAATTGAAACGTTGCAAGCCTATCTATGAAGAGTTGCCAGGTTGGTCAGAAGATATTACTGGAGTTCGTAATTTGGAAGATCTTCCTGAGAATGCGCGTAACTATGTTCGTCGTGTGAGCGAATTGGTTGGCGTTCGTATTTCTACTTTCTCAGTAGGTCCTGGTCGTGAACAAACAAATATTTTAGAAAGTGTTTGGTCGTAAGAGATTTTTAAGATTTGTTTAAGATAGGTCGGGTATACTATAGACAGTTACAAGAAGACCTCCTAACTTGTTGTAACAAATATCCTAAACTTTTCTTTTTCATAATAATCTCCCTATAAAGTCACCGCATTCGGTGGCTTTTTTTGTCTTGGGATTCATGATATAATAATAAAATCGACAAGTAGGAAAAGTGAAATTGATGAATTATACAGTTGAAGAAAAAGAAGTCTTTATGAGAGAGGCATTGAAAGAGGCTGAGATTGCTCTTGAACACGATGAAATTCCAATTGGTTGTGTGATTGTCAAGGACGGAGAAATCATTGGTCGTGGGCATAATGCACGTGAGGAGTTGCAGCGAGCGGTTATGCATGCGGAGATTATGGCCATAGAGAATGCGAACCTGAGTGAGGAGAGCTGGCGCTTGCTGGATTGTACACTTTTTGTGACCATTGAGCCTTGTGTCATGTGTAGTGGGGCGATTGGACTCGCCCGCATTCCAAACGTGGTCTACGGGGCTAAAAACCAGAAATTTGGCGCTGCTGGGAGTTTGTACGATATCTTGACAGATGAGCGTCTCAATCATCGTGTGGAGGTTGAAATGGGAATTTTGGAAGATGAATGTGCAGCTATTATGCAGGACTTTTTTAGAAATAGACGGAAAAAATAATTTTGCTTTTAAAATGAAGAGGAATGTGATATAATAAATAGTGGAGCAACAGTTCTGCGTGAAGCGGGTCAGGGGAGGAATCCAGCAGCCCTAAGCGATTTGAATTGTGTGCTCTTTTTTTCGTGCTTTTTGCGAATAAATAAGATAGAATAATCTAGAATAAATGATAATAGAAAAGAGAAGATGATGAAAATTCGTGGTTTTGAATTGGTTTCGAGTTTTACAGATGAAAATTTATTGCCCAAGCGTGAGACAGCGCATGCGGCTGGTTACGATTTAAAGGTTGCTGTGCGTACGGTTATTGCTCCAGGAGAGATTGTCTTGGTTCCGACAGGAGTTAAGGCTTATATGCAACCGACTGAGGTTCTCTACCTCTATGATCGTTCTTCAAACCCTCGTAAGAAGGGTTTGGTTTTAATTAATTCAGTTGGGGTCATTGATGGGGATTATTATGGAAATCCTGGGAATGAGGGGCATATTTTTGCGCAGATGAAGAATATCACAGATCAAGAAGTTGTTCTTGAAGTTGGAGAACGTGTTGTCCAGGCTGTCTTTGCTCCTTTCTTAATTGCAGATGGAGATGCGGCTGATGGCGTTCGAACTGGTGGATTTGGCTCAACTGGTCACTAGGATGAAAATTATCTTTGTACGTCATGGAGAGCCAGATTATTGTGAGTTAGAGGAGCGTTCTTATACGGGATTTGGGATAGATTTGGCACCCTTGTCTGAGAAGGGACGGCAGCAAGCTCAGGAACTGAGCAAAGATCCTTTCCTCTCTTCAGCAGAAATAATCATATCTTCTGCAGTCACAAGAGCTTTAGAAACGGCTTCTTATGTGGTTTGTGCTACAGGACTTCCTTTGAGAGTGGAGCCTTTATTACATGAATGGCAGGTCTATGAAAGTGGCATAGATAATTTTGAAAAAGCTCGTACTATGTTTTTAGAAAATAATGGGGAGTTGCTCCCAAATTCTCCTGTTCAATATGAGACAGCTGTAGAGATGAAGACTCGTTTTCTAGAATGCATGGCTAAGTATCGGGAGCATCAAACTGTGGTAGTTGTAGCCCATCGAATGCTCATGCGTCAATTTGTGCCAGACGAGAAGATTGATTTTTGCCAAGTAATTGAGTGTGAGTTAGAGATATAGAAAGAGGTTTATCATCGCAAAGAAAAAAGCGACATTTGTATGTCAAAATTGTGGGTATAATTCCCCTAAATATCTGGGACGATGCCCCAACTGTGGGTCTTGGTCTTCTTTTGTAGAAGAGGTTGAGGTTGCCGAGGTAAAGAATGCGCGTGTGTCCTTGACAGGTGAGAAAACCAAGCCTATGAAATTGGCTGAGGTGACTTCAATCAACGTCAATCGAACCAAGACAGAGATGGAGGAATTCAACCGTGTACTTGGAGGTGGAGTGGTCCCAGGAAGTCTCGTCCTCATCGGTGGGGATCCTGGGATTGGGAAATCAACCCTTCTCCTACAAGTTTCGACTCAGCTGTCCCAAGTGGGAACGGTTCTCTACGTCAGTGGGGAGGAGTCTGCCCAGCAGATTAAGCTACGAGCAGAGCGCTTGGGAGATATTGATAGCGAGTTTTATCTCTATGCAGAGACCAATATGCAGAGTGTTCGAGCTGAGGTGGAGCGCATCCAGCCAGACTTCCTCATCATTGACTCTATCCAAACCATTATGTCTCCTGAGATTTCAGGGGTACAGGGATCTGTTTCTCAGGTGCGGGAAGTGACTGCTGAGCTCATGCAGTTGGCTAAGACTAATAATATTGCCATCTTTATCGTGGGCCATGTGACCAAGGAGGGAACCTTGGCTGGGCCTCGAATGTTGGAGCATATGGTGGATACGGTACTTTACTTTGAAGGAGAGCGTCACCACACCTTTCGTATCTTGAGAGCTGTCAAAAACCGTTTTGGCTCTACCAATGAGATTGGGATTTTTGAGATGCAGTCGGGTGGCTTGGTTGAGGTCCTAAATCCGAGTCAAGTTTTCTTAGAAGAGCGTTTGGATGGAGCGACTGGCTCGTCAATTGTTGTGACCATGGAAGGGACGCGTCCGATTTTGGCGGAGGTTCAGGCTTTGGTAACACCAACCATGTTTGGAAATGCCAAGCGTACGACGACAGGGCTTGACTTTAATCGTGCGAGTCTGATTATGGCTGTTTTGGAAAAACGGGCAGGTCTTCTCTTGCAAAATCAGGATGCTTATCTCAAATCTGCTGGTGGTGTCAAATTGGATGAACCTGCCATTGACTTGGCCGTTGCAGTTGCCATTGCTTCGAGTTATAAAGACAAGTCAACTAATCCTCAGGAATGTTTTGTGGGAGAACTGGGCTTGACGGGAGAGATTCGGCGCGTGAATCGTATCGAGCAACGCATCAATGAAGCTGCTAAACTGGGTTTTACTAAGATTTATGTACCTAAGAATTCCTTGACAGGAATCACTCCACCCAAGGAAATTCAGGTCATTGGTGTGACAACGATTCAGGAAGTTTTGAAAAAGGTTTTTGCTTAATCTGTGACAAATCCTCTTAAAAATGATAAGATAGGAGAAATATTTGACTATCAAATTTTCGAGGAGGGAATCATGTCGTATTTTGAACAGTTTATGCAAGCCAATCAGGCTTATGTTGCCCTACATGGGCAGTTAAATCTGCCACTTAAACCCAAAACAAGAGTAGCTATTGTGACCTGCATGGATTCGCGTCTGCACGTTGCGCAAGCTCTAGGTTTGGCACTTGGGGATGCTCATATCTTGCGGAATGCAGGTGGTCGAGTGACTGAGGACATGATTCGTTCGCTAGTTATTTCCCAGCAACAGATGGGAACAAGAGAGATTGTGGTGTTGCACCATACAGACTGTGGTGCCCAGACTTTTGAAAATGGACCTTTTCAGGAGTATCTGAAAGAGGAACTAGGTGTCGATGTGTCAGACCAGGACTTTTTGCCCTTCCAAGATATAGAGGAGAGTGTGCGTGAGGATATGCAACTCCTTATCGAATCTCCCCTAATACCAGAAGATGTCATTATCTCTGGTGCTATTTACGATGTAGATACAGGAAGTATGACAGTTGTAGAATTGTAAATACTTTATTTAGAAAGAAAGTGTATGAAGAAAAACAGTATTTTATTTATTTTTATTTTATTGCTCTGTATTGGTGTACAGTATGAAACCATCTACTATACGGACGGTTCGATGTCAGCTGCGGAATATGGCCTAATGGGAGTTTCTATCTTTCTAGCTCTCTTTTACATGATTCCGGCTCTTTATTTCCTTTTCCGTATTGGGAAAAAATGGGAATTGCCCAAGAATGCCTTGATTTTATCTTTATTGGGTGGGATGTTTCTTTCAGGCTGGTTGTCTAGCTTTGCGAATACCTATATCCATGATTTACTGGGCGTTCTTTTCCCAGATAGTGCCTTTTTAAATGCCTTTGAAAGTGCGATTGTTGCTCCTTTGGTAGAAGAACCGTTGAAATTGTTGCCACTTATTTTTGTTTTGGCTTTGATTCCTGTGCGAAAATTAAAATCATTGTTTTTACTAGGGATTGCTTCTGGTTTGGGATTTCAAATGATTGAGGATATTGGCTACATTCGTACGGATTTGCCAGAGGGATTTGACTTTACTATTTCGAGAATTTTAGAGCGTATCATCTCAGGAATTGCCTCTCACTGGACTTTTTCAGGTCTAGCTGTAGTGGGTGTTTACTTGCTTTACAGAGCCTATAAAGGGCAGAAGGTTGGCAAGAAACAGGGACTTATTTTCCTAGGTTTAGCCTTGGGAACTCACTTCCTATTTAACTCTCCTTTTGTGGAGTTGGAGACAGAGTTGCCACTAGCGATTCCAGTGGTTACGGCTATTACTCTCTATGGTTTTTATCAGGCTTATCGCTTTGTTGAGAAGCACAATGAGTTGATGAACTAGAATATTTTTCAAAAGAATGATGCAAGGGTACAAATATGGTGCCCTTCTTTTATTTTTGATTGAAAAATAGTGCAAAAAGCGCTACAATGGTAGATGGAAAAATCTTGTGAAAAGCACAAGCGATACATATATACCGGAGGAAATCATGTCTTTTTCTGATTTAAAGCTGTTTGCCCTTTCTTCTAATAAAGAATTGGCAGAACGTGTGGCGCAGGAGATTGGGATAGAGTTGGGGAAATCAAGTGTTCGCCAATTTTCAGATGGAGAGATTCAGGTCAACATCGAAGAATCAATCCGTGGGAAGCACGTCTTTATCCTACAATCAACTAGTTCGCCTGTAAATGACAATCTGCTTGAAATTTTGATTATGGTAGATGCTTTGAAGCGTGCGAGTGCAGAATCTGTCAATGTTGTCATGCCTTACTATGGGTATGCACGTCAGGATAGAAAGGCGAGAGCGCGTGAGCCAATCACTTCAAAACTTGTCGCAAATATGCTTGAAGTAGCTGGGGTGGATCGTTTATTGACAATCGACTTGCATGCTGCGCAGATTCAAGGATTCTTTGATATTCCTGTGGATCACTTGATGGGAGCTCCTCTGATTGCGGATTATTTTGAGCGTCGTGGTATGGTTGGTTCTGACTATGTAGTTGTCAGCCCAGACCATGGAGGGGTGACTCGTGCCCGTAAGTTGGCAGAATTTTTGAAAACATCTATCGCTATCATTGACAAACGTCGTAGCGTTGATAAGATGAATACTAGTGAAGTCATGAACATCATCGGTAAGGTTGAAGGTAAGACTTGTATCTTGATTGATGATATGATTGATACCGCTGGAACCATTTGTCACGCGGCAGATGCCCTGGCAGAAGCTGGTGCTGTTGAAGTTTATGCAAGCTGTACGCATCCAGTTCTTTCTGGTCCTGCTATGGACAATATCCAAAAATCAGCTATCAAGAAATTGGTGGTTTTGGATACTATCTACTTGCCAGAAGAGCGTTTGATTGACAAGATTGAGCAAATTTCAATCGCTCATCTATTGGGAGATGCTATCGTGCGTATCCATGAAAAACGCCCACTTTCTCCACTTTTTGGTATTGAGAAAAAGATTTAATGACTAAGCCTGAGATGATTCTCAGGTTTTTTTCGTCTATTTATTCGGAAAAAGTTTGAAAAATACTTGCTCTGGCTCTTCCTAATGGTATTTTTTGGTGCTTTCCTTTATAATGGGTGTATGGATAAGAAAAAATTATTATTGATTGATGGGTCTTCTGTTGCTTTTCGGGCGTTTTTTGCGCTCTATCAGCAGTTGGACCGTTTTAAGAATGCGGCTGGTTTGCATACCAATGCGATTTATGGCTTTCAGTTGATGTTGAGCCATTTGTTGGAGCGGGTTGAGCCGAGTCATATTTTGGTGGCTTTTGATGCGGGAAAGACGACCTTCCGTACAGAGATGTATGCGGACTATAAGGGTGGTCGGGCTAAGACTCCTGATGAGTTTCGTGAGCAATTTCCTTTCATTCGTGAGTTGCTGGATCATATGGGGATTCGCCACTATGAGTTGGCTCAGTATGAGGCGGATGACATCATCGGGACGTTGGATAAGTTAGCTGAGCAGGATGGTTTTGACATTACCATTGTCAGTGGGGATAAGGACTTAATTCAGCTGACGGATGAGCATACGGTGGTTGAGATTTCCAAGAAAGGTGTGGCTGAGTTTGAGGCCTTTACGCCGGACTATCTCATGGAAAAAATGGGTCTCACACCGACTCAGTTTATCGATCTCAAGGCGCTCATGGGTGATAAGTCAGATAATATCCCTGGGGTGACCAAAATTGGTGAAAAGACGGGTATCAAGCTCTTGCTGGAGCATGGCTCACTCGAGGGAATTTATGAAAACATCGATGGGATGAAGGCTTCTAAGATGAAGGAAAATCTTATCAATGATAAGGAACAGGCCTTTTTGTCTAAAACACTAGCAACCATTGATACCAAGGCACCGATTAAGATTGGTTTGGAGGATTTGGTCTATAGTGGTCCAGATGTGGAAAATCTTGGGAAATTCTACGATGAGATGGGTTTTAAACAGCTCAAGCAGGCTTTAAATGTGTCGTCAGCTGATGTGGCTGAAAGTTTGAACTTTACTATCGTTGAGCAAGTCAGTCAAGATATGCTGAGTGAAGAATCTATCTTCCATTTTGAGCTTTTTGGTGAGAATTACCATACGGATGATTTGGTTGGTTTTGCTTGGTCTTGTGGAGATAAGCTCTATGCCACAGACAAGCTTGAGCTGTTGCAAGAGCCTATTTTCAAGGATTTTCTAGAAAAAACACCTTTGAGAGTTTATGACTTTAAGAAAGCTAAAGTTCTCTTGCATCGTTTGGGTGTGGATTTGCAGGCGCCTGCTTTTGATAGCCGTTTGGCTAAATACCTCCTTTCGACTGTGGAGGACAATGAAATTGCGACTATTGCTAGTCTTTATGGTCAGACTTATTTGGTTGATGATGAAACTTTCTACGGTAAGGGGGTTAAGAAGGCTATTCCTGAACGCGAGAAATTCTTGGAACATTTGGCGCGTAAGCTTGCTGTTTTGGTTGAGACTGAGCCTATTTTGCTTGAAAAACTCAGTGAAAATGGGCAATTAGAGCTTCTTTATGATATGGAGCAACCTCTGGCTTTTGTCCTTGCCAAGATGGAAATTGCTGGGATTACGGTCAAGAAAGAGACCTTGCTTGAGATGCAGGCTGAAAATGAGCTTGTTATTGAAAAACTGACTCAGGAGATTTACGAACTGGCTGGTGAGGAGTTTAATATCAACTCGCCTAAGCAGTTGGGCGTGCTTCTCTTTGAAAAATTGGGACTTCCTCTAGAATACACTAAGAAAACCAAGACAGGTTATTCGACTGCGGTGGATGTCTTGGAACGCTTGGCTCCTATTGCTCCGATTGTTAAGAAAATCCTAGACTATCGTCAGATTGCTAAGATTCAATCGACTTATGTGATTGGCTTGCAGGACTGGATTTTGGCTGATGGCAAGATTCATACTCGCTATGTTCAAGATTTGACCCAGACTGGACGTCTGTCTAGTGTGGATCCTAACCTGCAAAATATTCCTGTGCGTTTGGAGCAGGGCCGTCTCATTCGTAAGGCTTTTGTGCCAGAGTGGGAGGATAGTGTACTACTTAGTTCGGACTACTCACAGATTGAATTGCGCGTTTTGGCGCATATCTCTAAGGATGAGCACTTGATTAAGGCCTTCCAAGAGGGGGCAGATATCCATACTTCGACAGCCATGAGGGTCTTTGGCATTGAGCGTCCTGAGGATGTGACTGCAAACGACCGTCGAAATGCCAAAGCAGTTAACTTTGGAGTGGTTTACGGGATTTCAGACTTTGGCTTGTCTAATAATTTGGGCATTAGCCGTAAGGAGGCCAAGACCTACATTGATACCTACTTTGAACGCTTCCCAGGTATTAAAAACTACATGGATGAGGTGGTGCGTGAGGCGCGTGATAAGGGCTATGTGGAGACCCTCTTCAAGCGTCGTCGTGAGTTGCCAGATATCAATTCGCGCAACTTCAATATTCGTGGTTTTGCAGAGCGGACAGCTATCAACTCACCTATCCAGGGGTCGGCGGCAGATATTCTCAAGATTGCTATGATTCAGCTGGATAAAGCCTTGGTTGCAGGTGGTTATCAGACTAAGATGCTCTTACAAGTGCACGATGAAATCGTCCTTGAAGTGCCTAAATCTGAATTGGCAGAGATGAAAAAATTAGTGAAACAAACTATGGAAGAAGCCATTCAACTCAGTGTTCCCCTTATCGCAGATGAAAATGAAGGGGCAACCTGGTATGAGGCTAAATAAAAAGGAGGCTAGTCCTCCTTTTTGTAGTAGAACTATGCAAGCCTTTTCAAAATGTGCTATACTGATGAAAAAGGAGGATTTCTATGAGTCAAGAATTTATCAATCCAAGTGATGGCGTGATTCGTCAGTATCTCGCAACGAGTAAAACCCTTGCTGTGGTGGGCTTGTCAGACCGTGAAGAAACAACTAGCAATCGAGTGACCAAGGAAATGCAGGCTCGGGGTTATAAAATTATCCCTGTCAATCCTAAGGCGGCAGGTGGCGAAATCTTGGGTGAAAAGGCTTATGCTAGCCTCGCTGAGATTCCTTTTCCTGTAGATATTATCAATGTTTACCGTCGCAGCGAGTTTTTGCCTGATGTGGCGCGTGATTTTCTCGAGGCTGATGCCAAGATTTTTTGGGCACAGCTAGGCCTTGAAAGTCTAGAAGCGGAAGAGATTTTGCGTGCTGGTGGATGTGACGATATCGTGATGAATCGTTGCATCAAGAGAGAGCATACACGCTTGATTGAGGAAGCATAAGAAAAAGGTAGCTGGAGGGCTACCTTTTTATTATACTAAATGAAAATTAAAGAGCAAACTAGGAAACTAGCGCAGGTTGCTCAAAACACCGTTTTTGAGGTTGCAGATAGAACTGACGAAGTCAGCTCAAAACACCGTTTTGAGGTTGTAGATAAGACTGACGAAGTCAGTCACATATATACGGCAAGGCGACGTTGACGTGGTTTGAAGAGATTTTCGAAGAGTATTAGAAAATGCCGATAAGGGTCTGCATACCAAGACTAGTGAGGATGATGGCAATCCAGCAGATGGCTCCGAGAACAATGGATTTTCCGCTGGATTTGACCATAGCTACCAAATTGGTTTTGAGTCCGATAGCACTCATGGCCATGATAATAAGGAATTTAGAGAGTTGTTTGAGAGGGGTAAAGAAACTACTGGATACCCCGAGAGAGGTCAGTAGGGTGGTTAGGAGAGATGCAAGGATAAAGTAAAGGATAAAAAGTGGGAAGACTTTTTTCAGTTGCAATCCTTGCTTATTTTTTTGCTCGCGACTTTGCCAGTAGGAGAGAAAGAGAGTGATGGGGATAATAGCTAGGGTGCGTGTGAGTTTGACAATGGTTGCGGATTCGAGGGTATTAGTTTGGTAGAGACTGTCCCAGGCGCTGGCGGTAGCCGTTACAGAGGAAGTATCATTGACCGCAGTTCCTGCAAAGAGGGCGAAGCCTTCATTGGATAGATGAAGCCAGGTACCTAGGGTTGGAAAGATGAGCGCAGCCAAGACATTGAAGAAAAAGATAACGGAGATGGCTTGGGCTACTTCCTTTTCCTTGGCATGGATAACGGGCGCTGTCGCCGCAATGGCAGAGCCCCCACAGATAGAAGACCCCACTCCAATCAAGGTAGCCAGTTTTGTGTCCAGTGCAAAGAAACGCTGGAAGAGGTAGGCAACAATCAAGGCTATTGAAATGGTGGAAAGGATGACAGGGAGTGAAGATTGCCCAACTGCGAAGACTTGCGAGATATTGAGACCAAAACCAAGCAAGATAACGGCATACTGGAGCAATTTCTTGGAACTAAAGGTCAATCCAGCATCCAGTTGTTTATAGGGTGAGAGAAAGGGATGGAGAAGCATGCCTATGAAAATGGCAAAAACGGGCGCGCCAATCACAGGGAAGAATCCTCCTAAGTACCAAGATAGGATGGAAATGAGAAGGCAGGCCAAGATGCCTGCTCCATTTTTTGATAGAAATGACATAAAAACCTCCAAATAGAATCTGTTACCATTATAGACCTGTAAAGAGGAAAAGTAAAATAGAAAGTGGAAAGTTATTCTATCATGTATTTTTGCGGTCGGGGGGCTTTTGTAGTATAATAGAGATACGTTTTTACAGTAGGAGGTATCTATGGACTTAACTAAGCGCTTTAATAAACAGTTAGATAAGATTCAAGTTTCGTTGATTCGTCAGTTTGACCAGGCTATTTCTGAGATTCCTGGGGTCTTGCGTTTGACCTTGGGGGAACCTGATTTTACAACGCCAAATCATGTCAAGGAGGCGGCCAAGCGAGCAATTGATCAGAACCAATCCTACTATACAGGGATGAGTGGTCTGCTAACTTTACGTCAGGCAGCCAGTGATTTTGTTAAGGAAAAGTATCAACTGGACTATGCTCCTGAAAATGAAATCTTGGTTACAATTGGGGCGACAGAGGCTTTATCTGCTACTTTGACGGCTATTTTAGAAGAAGGAGATAAGGTGCTCTTGCCAGCTCCTGCTTATCCGGGTTATGAACCAATTGTCAATCTAGTTGGGGCAGAGGTTGTCGAGATTGATACAACTGAAAATGGTTTTGTCTTGACTCCTGAAATGTTGGAGAAGGCCATTTTGGAGCAAGGTGACAAGCTCAAGGCGGTTATTCTCAACTATCCAGCTAATCCGACAGGAATTACTTATAGTCGGGAGCAGTTGGAGGCTTTAGCAGCTGTTTTACGCAAGTACGAAATTTTTGTTGTCTGTGATGAGGTTTACTCAGAATTGACCTATACAGGGGAAGCCCATGTATCTCTAGGAACCATGTTGAGAGATCAGGCTATCATTATTAATGGTCTATCTAAATCGCATGCTATGACAGGTTGGCGTTTGGGTCTGATTTTCGCTCCTGCGGCCTTCACAGCCCAGTTAATCAAGAGTCACCAGTACTTGGTTACTGCCGCAAATACTATGGCTCAACATGCTGCGGTAGAAGCCTTGACCGCTGGTAAAAACGATGCGGAACCGATGAAGAAGGAATACATCCAGCGTCGAGATTATATTATCGAGAAAATGACTGCTCTTGGATTTGAGATTATCAAACCAGACGGTGCCTTCTATATCTTTGCTAAGATTCCAGCTGGTTACAACCAAGACTCATTTGCCTTTCTCAAGGATTTTGCTCAGAAGAAGGCTGTTGCCTTTATCCCTGGTGCTGCCTTTGGGCGTTATGGAGAAGGTTATGTTCGCCTGTCTTATGCAGCCAGCATGGAGACTATCAAAGAAGCCATGAAACGACTTGAGGAGTATATGAGAGAAGCATGATTCAGTCTATCACGAGTCAAGGCTTGGTGCTTTACAATCGCAATTTTCGGGAGGATGACAAGCTAGTCAAGATTTTTACAGAGCAGGCTGGCAAGCGCATGTTTTTCGTCAAACATGCTGGTCAATCCAAACTGGCACCTGTTATTCAGCCCTTGGTGCTGGCTCGATTTCTCTTACGAATCAATGATGACGGGCTTAGTTACATTGAAGACTATCATGAGGTGATGACTTTTCCCAAGATTAATAGCGATCTCTTTGTCATGGCTTATGCGACCTACGTGGCAGCTCTTGCCGATGCTAGTTTGCAGGATAATCAGCAGGATGCTGCCTTGTTTGTTTTTTTACAAAAGACTTTGGAGTTGATGGAAGCAGGCTTGGATTATCAGGTCTTGACCAATATTTTTGAAATCCAAATCTTGACCAGATTTGGAATTAGCCTCAATTTTAATGAGTGTGTCTTCTGCCATCGGGTCGGTCAGGCTTTTGACTTTTCTTTCAAATATGGAGCCTGCCTCTGTCCAGATCATTATCATGAAGATGAGAGACGTTGCCATCTCAATCCCAATATCCCCTATCTGCTCAATCAATTTCAAGCCATTGATTTTGAGACCTTGGAGACCATTTCGCTCAAGTCTGAAATCAAGCAAGAACTACGCCAATTTATGGATCAACTCTACGAAGAGTACGTTGGGATTCACCTAAAATCAAAGAAATTTATTGATTCCCTAGCAGACTGGGGACAATTACTAAAAGAGGAAAAGAAATGAAAAAAATCGCAGTAGATGCCATGGGAGGCGATTACGCACCTCAGGCCATCGTTGAGGGTGTCAATCAAGCCCTTGCTGACTTTTCAGATATTGAGGTTCAACTCTACGGAGATGAAGCTAAAATCAAGCAATATCTGACAGCGACAGAACGCGTCAGCATTATCCATACGGATGAGAAGATTGATTCAGACGATGAACCTACGAGAGCTATTCGGAAGAAGAAAAATGCCAGTATGGTCTTGGCGGCCAAGGCTGTCAAAGAGGGTGAAGCAGATGCTGTCCTATCGGCTGGGAATACAGGTGCTTTACTAGCAGCAGGATTTTTCATCGTGGGTCGTATCAAGAACATCGATCGTCCTGGACTTATGTCAACATTGCCGACTGTAGATGGGAGAGGTTTTGACATGCTAGACCTCGGTGCTAATGCGGAAAATACAGCCCAGCACCTCCATCAATACGCGGTTCTAGGGTCTTTCTATGCTAAAAATGTTCGTGGCATTACGCAACCACGCGTTGGCTTGCTCAATAACGGAACAGAGAGTAGTAAGGGCGACCCGCTTCGTAAGGAAACCTATGAATTACTAGTGACTGATGAAAGTTTAAACTTTATCGGAAACGTGGAAGCGCGTGATTTGATGAATGGCGTTGCGGATGTTGTCGTGGCAGATGGTTTCACGGGAAACGCTGTGCTCAAATCCATTGAAGGGACAGCTATGGGAATCATGGGCTTGCTCAAGACCGCTATTACAGGTGGAGGTCTTCGAGCGAAACTAGGCGCCCTCCTTCTAAAGGATAGCCTCAGAGGTTTGAAAAAACAGCTCAACTATTCAGATGTTGGTGGAGCGGTCTTGTTTGGTGTCAAGGCACCGGTTGTCAAGACTCATGGCTCAAGCGATGCCAAGGCTGTTTATAGTACGATTCGCCAGATTCGTACCATGCTAGAAACAGACGTAGTTGCCCAGACTGCGCGTGAATTTTCAGGAGAATAAAAGAGATGACAGAAAAAGAAATTTTTGACCGTATTGTGACCATTATCCAAGAGCGACAGGGAGAGGACTTTGTCGTGACAGAATCCTTGAGTCTGAAAGACGACTTGGATGCTGACTCAGTTGACTTGATGGAGTTTATCTTGACGCTGGAAGATGAATTTAATATCGAAATCAGCGATGAGGAAATTGACCAACTCCAAAGTGTAGGAGATGTGGTAGAAGTCGTCAAAAGTAAAGAATAGTAAGAAGCAACATGCAAGTCGTGTTGCTTTTTTATTGTCAGGAAAAATAAAAAATTTAGAACTTTTAGTGGGAATTACGAATAGATAAGGAAGAAAAAGGAGGAATATTTATGTATCTACCAATCTTGTATCCGTGGTTCATTAAATTATTTTTGAAATAAAATTTAATTTAGTTGTACATTTTCGAATTGTTTTTCGAATAGATAAGTAAGAGGAAAAAGAAAGGAGTCTGGTTTATGTATCTACCAATCTTGTATCCGTGGTTCATTAAGTTATTTTTTAAATAAAATTTGATTTGGTTGTTTATTTTCGAATTCTTTTTCGAATAAATAAGTAAGAGGAAACAGAAAGGAGCCTAGTTCATGTATCTACCAATTTTTTATCCGTGGTTTACTAAATTATTTTTCAAATAAAATTTAATTTAGTTGTACATTTTCGAATTGTTTTTCGAATAGATAAGTAAGAGGAAACAGAAAGGAGCCTGGTTTATGTATCTACCAATCTTGTATCCGTGGTTCATTAAATTATTTTTTAAATAAAATTTAATTTAGTTGTACATTTTCGAATTCTTTTTCGAATAGATAAGTAAGAGGAAAAGGAAAGGAGCCTGATTTATGTATCTACCAATCTTGTATCCGTGGTTTTTTAAATTATTTTTTAAATAAAATTTAATTTAGTTGTACATTTTCGAAATTTTTTTCGAATAGATAAGTAAGAGGAAAAGGAAAGGAGCCTGGTTTATGTATCTACCAATCTTGTATCCGTGGTTTACTAAATTATTTTTCAAATAAATTTAATTAGTTGTACATTTTCGAAAATTTTTTTCGAATAGATAGGTAAGAGGGAAAAGAAAGGAGATTAGAAATGATTATTTCAGCTATTTATCCAATCTGGCTATTTAAGTGGCTTAGAGGATAAACGTTAAACATATAAGAACATATACAAATTGAGGAGAAAAAAGATGATAAATTTTGACAAAATGGAACAGAACTTTGTAGCTCTTACAGAAGAAGAGTTGATGAATGTAGATGGGGGGATTGCACCACTAGTAGTTGCGTTTGGAGTAGCTGCGTTTAAAGGTTTTTCTGTAACAGGAGGGGCTATTATACTAGGAGCAGGTCTTTATCAAGTTGGAAAAAATCTAAAATAAAACTTTGGGTAAGTTTTATGAATAGAATATTAAAAAAAATATATGTAGGATCTGCTTTAACAGCTTACAGCATATTATTAATTTATTCTCTATTTAATTTAGAAAAGGTATCGTTGGAGAGCTGTATTTTGTTAGTAGCATTGACATACTATATTAATAAAAAAGAAATATTTAAATTAAAAGTAAATAAGAATAAGGAGAACTTAAAATGAATATTTTAGTAAATGATCATCAGTTTACAGCAATGACAGAAAAAGAACTAGCAACAGTTGATGGAGGAGTACTTCCTGCAGCGGTAGTAGCAGTTCCAGTAGGAATCAAGGTTGCAGGGTATGTTGTCGGTGGTTTATCCGCTGTAGGGCTAGCTGCATGGGGTTACTTCAGATAAGATAAAACACTGTGAAGAAATCAATGAATTTTTCAAACGAATTTGCGGCTATTATTATATCAGCTTCAGGGATGGTAGGTTTATTAGTGGGACTCACTATTGGCTTAGCTAGTATTATTTAAAGAGGGGTATAACATGCAAAATTTGAATCAATTTGAAATCGTAGAGCAAAGTAAATAAGTTGAAGTAGGTTTATTGATTGTTATCGAAGGATTATTACTTCCTGCTGGAGGAGCAGCTTTGGGGTATTATGCGAATAGACCATAATCTGATTGTAGTCAGAGAGGAATTTCTATGTTTTTAAAAAAATTCGTTAAATCAGTATTGAAAATTTTGCCTGAAATCATGGTATTACTTAGTTCAATGTCTTATATAATCATCAGATTAGTAGCTGACATAAATAAAGTATCTTTACCTACTTGGTTTGATAATCTTAATATACCCACGGTTGCATTATTTATGATGGTCTTCATTCTTTTATACAGAAGTAAAGAAAAAAGAATAGATAAATTTGAAGCAGTAGACGCTCTATAGGGAATAGGTGTTTTATAGTAACGAATCAAAAAAGGAGTAACTATGAATCGTAATTTAGAACGGTGTTATCTATTCTGACTATGAATAGATCATACCAGAGGTGGCTTAGAAATAACAGGGACATTAGAAATTGAAGTAATAAATAGGATGTCGTAAAGGTTACTATCAATGATTTATTTGTCCCAAGCTTGCCTAGGGTGTCAGAAAAAAATCATTTTCCTTTCAATAGCATATTTTTAGTAGGTAGGACGTTTGTTCTGCCTATTTTTTGCCAAAAGTGCAGTTGAGGTGTTTATTTGGAGTTTTACATATATTTTTGATAAAATAGGTATAGAAATTAGGAGAGCTGAAGAAAAGAAATGAAGAAGGTTTTAGGATATTTTTTAGTATTTGTTTTTCTATTTTTGATGAATATTTTCATCTTTAAGATACTAGCAACTCGGGGATTTCAGCTGACAATGAGTGAAAAGAGTTATATTGTACCACCGCTGTTTTCGATTATCGTTTTATATATGATTGACAAAAGAATTAGGCAGAAAAAGAAATAAATATATATTTTAGGCATGACTTTTGTTCTGCCTATTTTTTTATCCAAAAAGTACAGTTGGGAGGGGGATAGGCGCATTTGGGGAGGAAGTCCAGATTTTGTTTGGGGATTGGGGTAAGATAGTTATTATCAGATGAGTTTATACTCTTCGAAAATCAAATTCAAACCACGTCAACGTCGCCTTGCCGTATATATGTGACTGACTTCGTCAGTCCTATCTACAACCTCAAAACAGTGTTTTGAGCAGCCTGCGGCTAGTTTACTCTTTGATTTTCATTTAGTATTAGAAAAAGGAGATGAATATGAAATTTGGGAAACGTCACTATCGTCCGCAGGTGGATCAGATGGACTGCGGTGTAGCTTCATTAGCCATGGTTTTTGGCTACTATGGTAGTTACTATTCTTTAGCTCACTTGCGAGAATTGGCCAAGACGACCATGGATGGGACGACGGCTTTGGGCTTGGTCAAGGTGGCAGAGGAGATTGGCTTTGAGACGCGAGCGATTAAGGCGGATATGACGCTTTTTGACTTGCCAGATTTGACTTTTCCTTTTGTTGCTCATGTGCTTAAGGAAGGAAAATTGCTCCACTACTATGTGGTGACTGGGCAGGATAAGGATAGCATTCATATTGCCGATCCAGATCCTGGGGTGAAATTGACCAAACTGCCACGTGAGCGTTTTGCGGAAGAATGGACAGGAGTGACTCTTTTTATGGCACCTAGTCCAGACTACAAGCCTCATAAGGATCAAAAGAATGGCCTGCTCTCTTTTATCCCTATATTAGTGAAGCAGCGTGGCTTGATTGCTAATATCGTTTTAGCGACACTCTTGGTAACCTTGATTAACATTGTGGGTTCTTATTATCTGCAGTCTATCATTGATACCTATGTGCCAGATCAGATGCGTTCGACGCTGGGGATTATTTCTATTGGGCTGGTTATTGTCTACATCCTTCAGCAGGTCTTGTCTTATGCTCAGGAGTATCTCTTGCTTGTTTTGGGGCAACGCTTGTCGATTGATGTGATTTTGTCCTACATCAAGCATGTTTTTCACCTGCCTATGTCCTTTTTTGCGACACGCAGAACAGGGGAAATCGTATCTCGTTTTACAGATGCTAATAGTATCATCGATGCGCTGGCTTCGACCATTCTTTCGATTTTCCTAGATGTGTCAACGGTTGTCATTATTTCTCTTGTTTTATTTTCACAAAATACCAATCTCTTTTTTATGACTTTATTGGCACTTCCTATCTATACAGTGATTATCTTTGCCTTTATGAAGCCGTTTGAAAAGATGAATCGGGATACCATGGAAGCCAATGCGGTTCTGTCTTCTTCTATCATTGAGGACATCAACGGTATTGAGACAATCAAGTCTTTGACCAGTGAAAGTCAGCGTTATCAAAAGATTGACAAGGAATTTGTGGATTATCTGAAAAAATCCTTTACCTATAGTCGGGCAGAGAGTCAACAAAAGGCTCTGAAAAAAGTTGCCCATCTCTTGCTCAATGTCGGCATTCTCTGGATGGGGGCTGTTCTGGTCATGGATGGCAAGATGAGTTTGGGGCAGTTGATTACCTATAATACCTTGCTGGTTTACTTTACCAATCCTTTGGAAAATATCATCAACCTGCAAACCAAGCTTCAGACAGCGCAGGTTGCCAATAACCGTCTGAATGAGGTTTATCTGGTAGCTTCTGAGTTTGAGGAGAAGAAAACAGTTGAGGATTTGAGCTTGATGAAGGGAGATATGGGCTTCAAGCAGGTTTACTATAAGTATGGCTATGGTCGAGACGTCTTGTCGGATATCAATTTGACCATTCCCCAAGGTTCTAAGGTGGCTTTTGTGGGAATTTCAGGCTCAGGTAAGACGACCTTGGCCAAGATGATGGTTAATTTTTACGACCCAAGTCAGGGAGAGATTAGTCTGGGTGGTGTCAATCTAAATCAGATTGATAAAAAAGCCTTGCGCCAGTATATCAACTATCTGCCTCAACAGCCCTATGTCTTTAACGGAACGATTTTGGAGAATCTTCTTTTGGGAGCCAAGGAGGGGACGACTCAGGAGGATATCTTACGGGCGGTCGAATTGGCAGAGATTCGGGAGGATATCGAGCGCATGCCACTGAATTACCAGACCGAATTGACTTCGGATGGGGCAGGGATTTCAGGTGGTCAACGGCAGAGAATCGCTCTGGCGCGTGCTCTCTTGACAGATGCGCCGGTCTTGATTTTGGATGAAGCGACCAGCAGTTTGGATATTTTGACAGAGAAGCGAATTGTAGATAATCTCATGGCTTTAGATAAGACCTTGATTTTCATCGCCCACCGCTTGACCATTGCTGAGCGGACAGAGAAGGTGGTTGTCTTGGATCAGGGCAAGATTGTTGAAGAAGGAAAGCATGCTGATTTGCTTGCACGGGGTGGATTTTACGCCCATTTGGTGAATAGCTAGAAAGAGGAGAGGATGAAACCAGAATTTTTAGAAAGTGCGGAGTTTTATAATCGTCGTTACCATAATTTTTCCAGTCGGGTGATTGTCCCCATGTCCCTTCTGCTCGTGTTTTTGCTTGGATTTGCAACATTTGCAGAGAAGGAGATGAGTTTGTCTACTAGAGCTACTGTTGAGCCTAGTCGAATCCTTGCAAATATCCAGTCAACTAGCAACAATCGTATGCTTGTCAATCATCTGGAAGAAAATAAGTTGGTTAAGAAGGGGGATTTGTTGGTTCAATATCAGGAAGGGGCAGAGGGTGTCCAAGCGGAGTCTTATGCCAGTCAGTTGGACATGCTCAAGGATCAAAAAAAGCAATTGGAGTATTTGCAAAAGAGCCTGCAAGAAGGGGAGAACCACTTTCCAGAGGAGGATAAGTTTGGCTACCAAGCCACCTTTCGCGACTACATCAGTCAAGCAGGCAGTCTTAGGGCTAGTACATCGCAACAAAATGAGACTATCGCATCCCAGAATGCAGCAGCTAGCCAAACCCAAGCCGAAATCGGCAACCTCATCAGCCAAACAGAGGCTAAAATTCGCGATTACCAGACAGCTAAGTCAGCTATTGAAACAGGTGCTTCCTTGGCTAGTCAGAATCTAGCCTATTCTCTCTACCAGTCCTACAAGTCTCAGGGGGAGGAAAATCCGCAAGCTAAGGCACAAGCAGTTGCGCAGGTTGAAGCACAGCTTTCTCAGTTAGAATCTAGTCTTGCTACTTACCGTGTCCAGTATGCAGGTTCAGGTACCCAGCAAGCCTATGCGTCAGGCTTAAGCAGTCAATTGGAATCTCTCAAATCCCAACACTTGGCAAAGGTTGGTCAGGAATTGACCCTTCTAGACCAGAAAATCTTGGAGGCAGAGTCAGGCAAGAAGGTACAGGGAAATCTTTTAGACAAGGGTAAAATTACGGCGAGTGAGGATGGGGTGCTTCACCTTAATCCTGAGACTAGTGATTCTACTATGGTAGCAGAAGGTGCCTTACTAGCCCAACTTTATCCGTCCTTGGAAAAAGAAGGGAAAGCCAAACTTACAGCTTATCTAAGTTCAAAAGATGTAGCAAGGATCAAGGTCGGTGATTCTGTTCGCTATACGACGACTCATGATGCCAAGAATCAAATTTTCCTAGATTCTACTATTACCAGCATCGATGCGACAGCTACTAAGACTGAGAAAGGGAATTTCTTTAAAATTGAGGCGGAGACTAATCTAACTTCTGAGCAGGCTGAAAAACTTCGGTACGGGGTGGAAGGTCGCCTGCAGATGATTACAGGTAAGAAAAGTTACCTGAGTTATTATTTGGATCAATTTTTGAATAAAGACTAATGTTCGCGTTTTTAGAATTAAATGATTTTAAAACTGTGAGAAAGATTCTTCTTGCGGTTTTTTCTTTATGATTTTTAAGATCGCTACGTTATTTATTCGGTTAAATTCTTGTAATTTTAGGTTTTTTATGGTAGAATGTGCTCAAGTAATACGAAAGGCGAACTTTAAAATGTCAAAACAATTGATCTATTCGGGAAAAGCTAAAGATATCTATACAACTGAGGATGAAAATCTTATTATTTCAACTTACAAGGACCAGGCGACTGCTTTCAATGGTGTTAAGAAGGAGCAGATTGCTGGTAAGGGAGTGTTGAATAATCAGATTTCATCTTTTATTTTTGAGAAATTAAATGCGGCTGGTGTGGCGACTCACTTTGTGGAGAAACTTTCAGATACAGAACAACTCAATAAAAAGGTTGAAATCATTCCTTTGGAAGTCGTGCTACGCAACTACACGGCTGGTTCCTTTTCAAAACGTTTTGGTGTAGATGAAGGAATCGCATTTGAGACTCCGATTGTTGAATTTTACTACAAAAATGATGATTTGGATGACCCATTTATCAATGACGAGCATGTGAAATTCCTACAGATTGCGGATGACCAGCAAATCGCCTACTTGAAGGAAGAAACTCGTCGAATCAATGAACTCTTGAAAGTCTGGTTTGCTGAGATTGGGCTTAAGTTGATTGACTTTAAGCTAGAGTTCGGTTTTGATAAGGATGGCAAGATTATCTTGGCAGACGAATTTTCACCAGATAACTGCCGCTTGTGGGATGCGGATGGTAACCACATGGATAAGGATGTTTTCCGTAGAGGATTGGGAGAACTAACCGACGTTTATGAGATTGTTTGGGAAAAGTTACAGGGGTTGAAATAACAACCTAGAGGTCGTTTGGGAATATTGCAAGAGCTGAAATAAAGGAATAAGAATTGATGGATAAACGTATTTTTGTTGAGAAAAAGGCTGATTTTCAGGTCAAGTCAGAGAGTTTGGTGAGAGAGCTCCAGCATAATTTGGGATTGTCAACTTTGAAAAGCATTCGCATTGTGCAAGTTTATGATGTCTTTGATTTGGCAGAGGACTTGTTTGCACCTGCGGAAAAACACATCTTCTCTGAGCAGGTAACAGACCATGTTTTGGACGAAGCTACTGTGAAAGCGGATCTTGCTGACTATGCTTTCTTTGCCATTGAAAGTCTGCCAGGGCAGTTTGACCAGCGTGCGGCATCTTCACAGGAAGCCTTGCTTTTACTGGGAAGTTCAAGTGACGTGACGGTCAACACAGCACAACTTTACTTGGTCAATAAAGATATTGATGCGACTGAGTTAGAAGCGGTCAAGAACTACTTGCTCAATCCAGTTGATTCTCGTTTCAAGGACATCACGACTGGGATTGCCAAGCAGGAATTTTCAGAGTCAGACAAGACCATTCCCAAATTGACTTTCTTTGAAAGCTATAGGGCAGAAGACTTTGCCTGCTACAAGGCCGAGCAAGGGATGGCCATGGAAGTGGATGATTTGCTCTTTATCCAAGACTATTTCAAGTCAATCGGGCGCGTGCCAACTGAGACAGAGCTCAAGGTTTTGGATACTTACTGGTCTGACCACTGCCGTCATACGACTTTTGAGACAGAGTTGAAACACATCGACTTTTCAGCTTCTAAATTTCAAAAGCAATTGCAGTCAACCTATGACAAATATATCGCTATGCGCGATGAGTTGGGGCGTTCTGAAAAACCGCAAACCTTGATGGATATGGCGACTATTTTCGGTCGTTATGAGCGTGCTAATGGACGTTTGGATGATATGGAAGTGTCAGATGAAATCAATGCTTGCTCAGTCGAAATTGAAGTGGACGTTAATGGTGTGAAAGAGCCATGGCTCCTTATGTTCAAAAATGAAACTCACAACCACCCAACTGAGATTGAGCCATTTGGTGGGGCTGCTACCTGTATCGGTGGAGCCATTCGTGACCCATTGTCAGGACGTTCATACGTTTATCAAGCCATGCGTATTTCAGGTGCGGGTGATATTACAGCACCGATTTCGGAAACTCGCGCTGGGAAATTGCCACAACAAGTCATTTCTAAAACAGCGGCTCATGGTTATTCTTCATATGGTAACCAGATTGGGCTTGCGACGACCTACGTTCGTGAATACTTCCACCCAGGCTTTGTAGCTAAACGTATGGAGCTTGGTGCTGTTGTCGGAGCAGCTCCTAAGGGCAATGTTGTCCGTGAAAAACCGGAAGCGGGTGATGTCATTATCCTCCTTGGAGGTAAGACTGGACGTGATGGTGTCGGTGGTGCGACGGGCTCTTCTAAAGTTCAAACGGTTGAGTCTGTGGAAACTGCTGGAGCTGAGGTTCAAAAAGGGAATGCCATCGAAGAACGTAAGGTTCAGCGCCTCTTCCGTAATGGTGATGTCACTCGTCTCATTAAGAAATCCAACGACTTTGGTGCTGGTGGTGTCTGTGTAGCCATCGGTGAATTGGCAGACGGTCTTGAAATCGACCTCAACAAGGTGCCTCTTAAATACCAGGGCTTGAGTGGTACCGAAATTGCCATCTCTGAATCACAAGAACGGATGGCAGTCGTGGTTCGTCCTGAGGATGTAGATGCCTTCGTTGTTGAATGTAACAAAGAAAATATTGACGCTGTTGTGGTTGCGACAGTAACTGAAAAACCAAATCTAGTCATGCACTGGAATGGTGAAACGATTGTCGACTTGGAACGTCGTTTCCTAGATACCAACGGTGTGCGTGTCGTTGTTGATGCCAAGGTTGTGGACAAGGATGTCAAGCTTCCAGAAGAACGTCAAACATCTGCTGACACACTTGAAGCAGATACCCTTACGGTTCTATCTGACCTCAACCATGCCAGTCAAAAAGGATTACAGACTATCTTTGACTGCTCTGTTGGACGCTCTACGGTTAATCACCCACTTGGTGGTCGTTACCAACTCACACCAACTGAGGCATCTGTGCAGAAATTACCAGTTCAACACGGTGTGACTCATACTGCGTCAGTCATGGCTCAAGGTTTCAACCCTTATCTAGCTGAATGGTCTCCATACCACGGTGCTGCCTATGCGGTGATTGAAGCAACTGCTCGTTTGGTAGCTGCTGGTGCCAACTGGTCTAAGGCTCGCTTCTCTTACCAAGAGTACTTCGAGCGCATGGACAAACAAGCTGAGCGTTTTGGTCAGCCTGTAGCAGCTCTTCTTGGATCTATTGAAGCTCAGATTCAACTTGGTTTGCCATCTATCGGTGGTAAAGACTCCATGTCTGGTACTTTTGAAGAATTGACAGTACCGCCAACCTTGGTAGCCTTTGGGGTGACGACGGCAGATAGCCGTAAGGTCCTCTCTCCAGAGTTCAAAACTGCTGATGAAAATATCTACTACATCCCAGGTCAAGCCCTCTCTGCAGAAATTGATTTTGACTTAATTAAGTCTAATTTTGCTCAGTTTGAAGACATCCAAGCTGGTCACAAAGTGACATCTGCATCAGCTGTCAAATATGGTGGCGTGGTTGAAAGTTTGGCACTTGCTACCTTTGGAAATCATATCGGTGCAGAGGTGATCTTGTCTGAACTTGAAACAGCTTTGACAGCTCAATTGGGCGGATTTGTTTTCACATCACCTGAAGAAATTGCTGGAGTAGAGAAGATTGGACAAACAAGTGCAGACTTTACACTCCTTGTCAACGGTGTGAAGCTAGATGGACACAAACTTGACAGTGCCTTCCAAGGCAAATTGGAAAAAGTTTACCCAACAGAATTTGCCCAAGCGAAAGAACTGGAAGAAGTTCCAGCTGTGGCATCAGATGTTGTGATTAAAGCCAAAGAAAAGGTTGAAAAACCTGTGGTTTACATCCCAGTCTTTCCGGGAACCAACTCAGAATATGACTCAGCTAAGGCCTTTGAAAAAGAAGGCGCAGAGGTCAACTTGGTGCCATTTGTGACCTTGAATGAAGAGGCCATTGTCAATTCAGTTGAAACTATGGTTGACAACATCGGCAAGGCTAACATTCTCTTCTTTGCAGGTGGATTCTCAGCTGCGGATGAGCCAGATGGTTCAGCCAAGTTTATCGTCAACATCCTGCTCAATGAAAAAGTGCGTGCAGCTATTGATAGCTTTATCGCCCGTGGTGGTTTGATTATTGGTATCTGTAATGGATTCCAGGCCTTGGTCAAATCAGGTCTTCTTCCATACGGGAACTTCGAAGATGCCAGCAGTACTAGTCCAACCCTCTTCTACAATGATGCCAACCAGCACGTTGCCAAGATGGTGGAAACTCGAATTGCCAATACCAACTCGCCATGGTTGGCTGGTGTGCAAGTGGGTGATATCCACGCCATTCCTGTTTCGCACGGTGAAGGGAAGTTTGTCGTGACGGCCGAGGAATTCGCTGAGCTCCGTGACAATGGACAAATTTTCAGCCAATATGTTGACTTTAATGGCAAACCAAGTATGGACTCTAAGTACAATCCGAATGGTTCTGTCCATGCCATTGAAGGAATTACCAGCAAGAACGGCCAAATCATCGGTAAGATGGGCCACTCAGAACGTTATGAGGAAGGTCTTTTCCAAAATATCCCAGGCAATAAAGACCAGCACCTGTTCGCGTCAGCGGTTAAATACTTTACTGGAAAATAAGACTTGCAGATTTTCTAATAGATAGTATCAGTAATGTAAAAGTCATGTAGATTTAGCTCTTGGTGCTACACAAATAAAAATTAGGTATATAAAATGACATACGAAGTAAAATCTCTTAATGAAGAATGTGGTGTTTTCGGTATCTGGGGACATCCAGATGCTGCTAAATTGACCTATTTTGGTCTCCATAGTCTTCAGCACCGTGGTCAGGAGGGGGCAGGAATCCTTTCCAATGACCAAGGAAAACTAAAGCGGCATCGCGATATGGGTCTTCTATCAGAAGTCTTCAGAAATCCTGCTAACTTAGATAAATTGACAGGAACTGGTGCGATTGGGCATGTGCGTTATGCGACTGCTGGCGAAGCTTCTGTAGATAATATCCAGCCTTTCTTCTTCCGTTTTCACGATATGCAGTTTGGTTTGGCTCATAATGGAAATCTGACCAATGCTGCCTCTCTCAAGAAAGAATTGGAAGATAGAGGAGCGATTTTCAGCGCGACTTCGGACTCGGAAATCTTGGCTCACCTCATTCGTCGCAGTCATAATCCTAGCCTGATGGGCAAAATCAAGGAAGCGCTCAGCCTTGTCAAAGGTGGTTTTGCCTATATCTTGCTGTTTGAGGACAAGTTGATTGCGGCTCTTGACCCCAATGGTTTCCGTCCACTTTCTATCGGGAAAATGACCAACGGAGCGGTGGTGGTTTCCTCTGAAACCTGTGCTTTTGAAGTCATTGGTGCAGAATGGATTCGTGATTTGAAGCCAGGTGAGATTGTGATCATTGATGACAAGGGAATCCAGTATGATAGCTATACGGATGATACTCAGTTAGCAATCTGTTCTATGGAGTATATCTATTTTGCTCGCCCTGATTCTAACATTCATGGTGTCAATGTCCATACGGCACGTAAACGTATGGGTGCCCAATTGGCGCGTGAATTCAAGCATGAGGCAGATATCGTGGTCGGTGTGCCCAATTCTTCCCTCAGTGCGGCTATGGGATTTGCGGAAGAGTCCGGGCTACCAAATGAAATGGGCCTCATCAAGAACCAATACACCCAACGTACCTTTATCCAACCGACTCAAGAATTGCGGGAGCAAGGGGTGCGGATGAAACTGTCTGCTGTTTCAGGCGTTGTAAAAGGCAAGCGTGTGGTTATGATTGATGACTCTATTGTACGTGGAACAACCTCTCGTCGTATTGTTCAGCTCCTGAAAGAAGCAGGTGCGACTGAGGTTCACGTTGCCATTGGTAGTCCAGCGCTAGCTTATCCATGTTTCTACGGGATTGATATCCAGACCCGTCAGGAGCTAATTGCGGCCAATCATACGGTTGAAGAAACCTGCCAAATCATTGGTGCGGATAGCCTGACCTATCTTTCGATTGATGGCTTGATTGATTCCATCGGCATCGAAACAGATGCGCCAAATGGTGGTCTCTGTGTCGCTTACTTTGACGGTGACTATCCAACGCCTCTCTACGACTATGAAGAAGATTATCGTAGAAGTTTAGAAGAAAAGACTAGTTTTTACAAGTGAGTTACTGAAGATACTCCATTAAAGAAAAGGAAAAATAAAATGGCAAATAAAAATGCGTACGCTCAATCTGGTGTGGATGTTGAAGCGGGTTATGAAGTTGTTGAACGGATTAAAAAGCACGTGGCTCGTACGGAGCGTGCAGGTGTCATGGGAGCTCTTGGTGGCTTTGGTGGTATGTTTGACCTTTCAAAGACTGGGGTTAAAGAACCCGTCTTGATTTCAGGGACTGACGGTGTCGGAACCAAACTCATGTTGGCTATCAAATACGACAAGCACGATACTATCGGTCAGGACTGTGTGGCCATGTGTGTCAATGATATCATCGCTGCAGGTGCAGAACCTCTCTATTTCCTTGACTACGTAGCGACAGGGAAGAATGAACCAGCTAAGCTAGAACAAGTTGTCGCTGGTGTGGCAGAAGGTTGTGTGCAGGCAGGCGCTGCCCTCATTGGTGGGGAAACGGCTGAAATGCCTGGCATGTACGGCGAAGATGACTATGACTTGGCTGGTTTTGCGGTCGGTGTGGCTGAAAAATCTCAAATCATTGACGGTTCAAAGGTGGCAGAAGGAGATATTCTGCTCGGACTTGCTTCAAGTGGGATTCACTCCAATGGTTACTCACTCGTCCGTCGTGTCTTTGCGGACTATACAGGTGAGGAAGTCTTGCCAGAATTGGAAGGCAAGCAACTCAAAGAAGTCCTTCTTGAGCCGACTCGTATCTATGTCAAGGCTGTCTTGCCGCTCATCAAAGAAGAGTTGGTCAACGGCATTGCCCACATCACTGGTGGTGGCTTTATCGAAAATGTCCCTCGTATGTTTGCAGCTGACTTGGCTGCTGAGATTGAAGAAGACAAGGTTCCCGTGCTTCCAATTTTCAAAGTCCTTGAAAAATATGGTAAAATCAAACATGAAGAAATGTTTGAAATCTTCAATATGGGTGTGGGACTCATGCTGGCAGTTAGCCCTGAAAATGTAGGTAGTGTCAAAGAATTGCTGGATGAACCAGTCTATGAAATTGGTCGCATCGTCAAGAAAGAAAACGAAAGTGTCATCATCAAATGAAAAAAATAGCGGTTTTTGCCTCAGGCAATGGCTCGAATTTTCAGGTGATTGCCGAAGAATTTCCGGTTGAGTTTGTCTTTTCAGACCATCGTGACGCCTATGTGCTCGAACGTGCAGACAAGCTCGGCGTTCTGTCCTATGCTTTTGAACTCAAGGAGTTTGAGAGCAAGGCAGACTACGAAGCGGCCCTTGTCGAGCTTTTGCAAGAGCACCAGATTGACTTGGTTTGTCTAGCAGGCTACATGAAAATCGTTGGGTCAACCTTGCTAGCAGCTTATGAAGGTCGGATTATCAACATTCATCCAGCCTATCTGCCAGAATTTCCAGGAGCTCATGGGATTGAGGACGCTTGGAATGCTGGAGTTACTGAGAGTGGTGTGACCATTCACTGGGTGGATTCGGGTGTGGATACAGGTAAGGTCATCAAACAAGTCCGTGTACCACGGCTGGCTGATGATACGATTGACAGTTTTGAAGAACGTATTCATGAAGCAGAGTATAAGTTGTATCCAGAGGTGCTGGATAGTTTGGGAGTAGGGAGAAGATAAGAAGTAAATCAAATTTTGATTGTGCAATCTTGCTAGGAGAAAAAATGATTGAGATAAAATTAGTAGATGAGAGCAGTTTTCAGGCAGTGCTGGATTTGAAAATATCTGAAGCTGATGAACGAGCACGTTTCGTGTCTCCAAATGTACGCTCTTTAGCTGACGCATGGCTCTACCGAGAGAATGGGGATGTGTTTCCAATGGCAATTTATTGGAATGAGCTTGTAGTTGGTTTTCTCCTGTTGGAAATAGATAAGGATGAAGCGGAATACTTTATCTGGCGGATAATGATTGGCCAGCAGTACCAAGGAAGAGGTTATGGACGAAAAGCCGTGGAATTTCTGATCAAAAAGGCTCAGATGGATAGCACTTGCAATCATATTATCGCAGATTATGTGGTTGGAAATGAAAAAATGAAGCACCTGTTGACTAGTTTGGGTTTTCAGGAAACAGGATTTATAGAAGAAAATAATGAAGTTGCTATGCGCTTGGACCTAAAGAAAGAGGAATAGAATGACGAAAAAAGCTTTAATCAGTGTCTCAAACAAAGAGGGCATTGTTGAATTTGCCCAAGAACTTAAAAAAACTCGGTTGGGACATCATCTCAACAGGTGGAACCAAGGTTGCCCTTGATAATGCTGGGGTGAGCACCATTGCCATTGATGATTCATATGATATCTTTGATTCAAAATTGGAGTCAGTGATTGTTGAAGACGGCTTCAAACGGAGGTATTTGTAATGTTAGAATCTAAAAAAACAACTCGATATGTATTTTATGTCTATCTGATGTTATTAACTTGGGGAATCTTATTTAAGTTTGAGACCAATCCTGAATTTATAGCATTTTTCTTAGCTCCAAGGTACATCAATTGGATTCCATTTTCAGAACCACTAATAGTAGATGGAAAAATTGTTTTTGCTGAAATGTTATTTAATCTGATTTCCTTTATTCCATTAGGTGTTTGTTTTCCTCTGATAAAAACTAATTTATCTAATTTAAAAATAGTCGGGACAGGTTTTTTGATTAGTTTATTGTTTGAGTGCTTACAGTATATTTTAGCAATAGGGATAACAGATATCACGGATTTGACTTTAAATACGCTAGGTGTTTGTGTAGGCTTACTGATTTATCAAATTTTTATAAGAGTGTTCAAATCACAGACTAGAAAATGGGTCAATATCTTAGGTATGCTTAGCCTTGGTTTTGCTTATCTTGTTTTACTGTTACTGCATTTAATTGGTGTTTAACTAATGATTAAAAAGGAGAATATAATGACTAAACGCGCCTTAATCAGCGTCTCAGACAAAGTGGGCATTGTTGAATTTGCCCAAGAACTTAAAAAACTTGGTTGGGAGATTATCTCGACAGGTGGAACCAAGGTTGCCCTTGACAATGCTGGGGTGGAGACCATTGCGATCGATGATGTGACGGGCTTCCCAGAGATGATGGATGGCCGTGTTAAGACCCTTCATCCAAATATCCACGGTGGGCTCCTCGCTCGTCGTGATTTGGATAGCCACTTGGAAGCAGCCAAGGAGAACCAAATTGAGCTTATCGACCTTGTAGTGGTCAACCTTTATCCTTTCAAGGAAACGATCCTCAAACCAGACGTGACTTACGCTGATGCAGTTGAAAACATTGATATCGGTGGGCCATCTATGCTTCGCTCGGCAGCGAAGAATCATGCCAGCGTAACAGTTGTGGTAGACCCTGTTGACTATGATGTGGTGCTTAACGAATTGTCAGCCAACGGCGAAACGACTTACGAAACCCGTCAACGTCTGGCAGCTAAGGTTTTCCGTCACACAGCGGCTTATGATGCCTTGATTGCAGAATATTTCACAGCTCAAGTGGGAGAAAGTAAACCTGAAAAGTTAACCTTGACCTATGACCTCAAACAAGCCATGCGCTATGGGGAAAATCCTCAACAGGATGCCGATTTCTACCAAAAAGCTTTGCCAACGGACTATTCAATTGCTTCAGCCGAACAGCTCAATGGGAAAGAATTGTCATTCAACAATATCCGTGACGCTGATGCGGCCATTCGTATCATCCGTGACTTCAAAGACCGTCCAACCGTTGTGGCTCTCAAACACATGAATCCATGCGGTATCGGTCAGGCTGATGACATTGAGACTGCTTGGGACTACGCTTATGAGTCTGACCCAGTGTCTATCTTTGGTGGAATTGTCGTTCTCAACCGTGAGGTGGATGTTGCGACAGCTGAAAAGATGCATGGTGTTTTCCTTGAAATCATCATCGCACCAAGCTATACGGATGAAGCGCTAGCCATTTTGACCAATAAAAAGAAAAACTTGCGTATTCTTGCCTTACCATTTGATGCTCAAGAGGCTAGCGAAGTAGAAGCAGAATACACAGGTGTTGTCGGTGGACTCCTCGTTCAAAACCAAGACGTGATCAAAGAAAGCCCAGCCGACTGGCAAGTGGTGACCAAACGCCAACCAACAGAGACAGAAACGACAGCTCTTGAGTTCGCTTGGAAGGCTATCAAGTACGTCAAATCAAACGGTATCATCATCACCAATGAGCACATGACACTGGGTGTTGGCCCAGGTCAGACTAACCGTGTGGCTTCTGTTCGTATTGCCATTGACCAAGCCAAAGACCGTCTGGACGGCGCAGTCCTTGCTTCGGATGCCTTCTTCCCATTTGCGGATAATGTGGAAGAAATTGCCAAAGCAGGTATTAAGGCTATCATCCAGCCAGGTGGATCGGTCCGTGATCAGGAATCCATCGAAGCTGCTGACAAATACGGCTTGACTATGGTCTTCACAGGAGTGAGACATTTTAGACATTAAGAAGGTAAAGGGAAGAAAACAGTTTCTTTCCTTTTTTTGCGTAAAAACGCGGAGTGAAACAAGATTAAAACGAACGTTTGTGATATAATATTAGTAAATAATTCGCAAAAGAGGTTGAGGAATGAAACTGTTAGTTGTCGGTTCGGGTGGTCGTGAACATGCCATTGCTAAGAAGTTGCTTGAGTCAAAAGACGTAGAAAAGGTTTTTGTTGCTCCTGGGAATGATGGGATGACTCTGGATGGTTTGGAATTGGTAAATATCTCTATTTCCGAACATTCTGAATTGCTTGAGTTTGTAAAAGCCAACGATATTGCTTGGACCTTTATCGGGCCAGATGACGCCCTTGCGGCTGGTATCGTGGATGATTTCCATGCAGCTGGTCTCAAAGCCTTTGGTCCGACAAGATTGGCGGCAGAGCTAGAGTGGTCCAAAGATTTTGCTAAGGAAATCATGGTCAAATATGGCGTTCCGACAGCAGCCTATGGCACATTTTCAGATTTCGAGGAAGCCAAGGCTTATATCGAAAAGCAGGGTGCGCCTATCGTAGTCAAGGCGGATGGCTTGGCGCTTGGTAAGGGTGTCGTCGTTGCGGAGACGGTTGAGCAAGCGGTCGAAGCCGCTCACGAGATGCTTTTGGACAATAAATTTGGTGACTCAGGTGCGCGTGTGGTTATTGAGGAATTCCTTGATGGGGAGGAGTTCTCCCTCTTTGCCTTTGTCAATGGGGACAAATTTTACATCATGCCAACGGCTCAGGATCACAAACGTGCCTACGATGGCGACAAAGGGCCTAACACGGGTGGTATGGGTGCCTATGCGCCAGTTCCTCACTTGTCAGAGAGCGTGGTTGCCACAGCGGTTGACACCATTGTCAAGCCAGTTCTTGAAGGCATGATTCAGGAAGGTCGCCCTTATCTGGGTATTCTTTATGCAGGTCTTATCTTGACAGTTGATGGCCCCAAAGTCATCGAGTTCAACGCTCGTTTCGGAGATCCAGAAACGCAAATTATCCTGCCTCGTTTGACATCTGACTTTGCACAAAATATTACTGATATTTTGGAAGGTAAAGAACCAGCCATCACTTGGACGGACAAGGGTGTGACTCTGGGTGTGGTTGTCGCGTCCAATGGTTACCCGCTAGACTATGAAAAAGGTGTCAAGTTGCCAGCCAAGACCGAAGACGACACCATCACCTACTATGCAGGGGCTAAGTTTGCGGAAAATAGCAGAGCACTGCTCTCAAACGGTGGACGTGTCTATATGCTCGTCACCACAGCAGACACCGTAAAAGAAGCTCAAGAAACCATCTACAGTGAACTTGACAAACAAAACACAGAAGGTCTCTTTTACCGAAAAGATATCGGAAGCAAGGCAATTAGATAAAGATATAAGAAAAAGTGACGCAGTCGCCAAACACGACAATGGTCGCCGTGGTGAAAAGACCAGAACAGTATCTGTTCTGGTCGGGGGAAGCTTTGAGACCCTAGGTTCAAAGTTTAGGAATGAAGCCTAAGGTTTGCTTCCGTCCCCACCACCTAAGACCATTATCAAAAAAGAAAAAAGGAAAAATTATGATTAAACCAGTAATTTCCATTATCATGGGCTCCAAATCAGACTGGGCAACCATACAAAAAACCGCCGAAGTTCTCGATCGCTTCGGTGTAGCCTACGAAAAGAAGGTTGTTTCTGCTCACCGCACACCAGACCTCATGTTCAAGCATGCAGAAGAGGCCCGTAGACGTGGCATCAAGGTCATCATCGCAGGTGCTGGAGGCGCTGCTCATTTGCCAGGAATGGTAGCTGCTAAGACTACCCTTCCAGTCATCGGGGTACCTGTCAAATCACGTGCTCTTAGTGGTGTGGACTCGCTTTACTCTATCGTACAGATGCCGGGCGGTGTGCCTGTAGCGACAATGGCTATCGGTGAAGCAGGGGCGACCAACGCAGCCCTCTTTGCTCTCCGTCTCCTGTCAGTAGAGGATCATGCTATCGCGACAGCATTGGCTGATTTCGCAGAAGAGCAAGGAAAAATCGCAGAGGAGTCTACAAATGAGCTCATCTAAAACAATCGGAATTATCGGTGGCGGCCAGCTGGGTCAAATGATGGCAATTTCTGCTATCTACATGGGCCACAAGGTTATCGCGCTGGATCCTGCGGCTGATTGTCCAGCATCTCGCGTAGCGGAGATCATCGTTGCTCCTTATAATGACGTGGATGCTCTGCGTCAGTTGGCTGAGCGTTGCGATGTCCTCACCTATGAGTTTGAAAATGTCGATGCTGACGGTTTGGATGCTGTCATCAAGGATGGTCAACTTCCTCAAGGAACCGACCTGCTTCGCATCTCCCAAAATCGCATCTTTGAAAAGGACTTTCTCTCAAACAAGGCTCAAGTCACTGTGGCACCTTACAAGGTTGTGATCTCAAGCCAAGATTTGGCAGATATGGACCTGTCTAAAAACTATGTCCTCAAGACCGCGACAGGTGGCTATGATGGGCATGGACAAAAGGTCATTCGCTCAGAAGCAGACTTGGAAGAAGCCTATGCGTTAGCTGACTCAGCAGCCTGCGTTTTGGAAGAATTTGTCAATTTTGATCTTGAAATTTCTGTTATCGTTTCTGGGAATGGCAAGGATGTGACGGTTTTCCCAGTTCAGGAAAATATCCACCGTAACAACATCCTCTCTAAGACCATTGTGCCTGCCCGCATTTCAGAAAGTCTAGCTGAAAAAGCCAAAGCTATGGCTGTGCGAATCGCAGAACAACTCAACTTGTCTGGAACTCTTTGTGTGGAAATGTTTGCGACAGCTGATGATATCGTGGTCAATGAAATTGCGCCACGTCCACACAATTCAGGTCACTACTCGATTGAAGCTTGCGATTTTTCCCAGTTTGATACCCACATTTTAGGCGTTCTGGGAGCACCATTGCCAGACATCAAACTACATGCACCAGCCGTCATGCTTAATGTCCTCGGCCAGCATGTCGAGGCTGCTGAAAAATATGTCACAGAAAATCCAAGCGCTCACCTCCACATGTATGGTAAAATAGAAGCGAAGCACAACCGCAAGATGGGACATGTGACTTTGTTTAGTAGTGAACCAGATGAGGTTGAGGAATTTGGGAAAGGGATTGATTTTTAAGTGAAAATAGCGATTTTAGGACTTGGTGTCATTGGGACTACTTATGCCTATGCTTTTCAACAGGCAGGCCACCAAGTAGAACATGTATTGAGAGACAGTAAGAAAAACACTGCTCCGAAGGAGTTGTCGGTTGATCTGCTAGATGGTCGCTATCATTCTAAGGGTAAAAATAAACACGACACCTATGAGGTTCATGTGGCAGAAGCTGATTCGGAATATGATTTTATTTTTCTGAGTGTTCGTCATGGGTTTGTCAAAGAAGCTGTGGAAACCTTGCGTAAAAATAATATCAAAGGCACCCTCGTTTTCTTCTGCAATTTCTGGGATACTCGAAGAGAGGTAGAGGAGTGGGCAGGGGACTACGATTATATTCTGGCTTTTCCAACTGCTGGAGGTCACATGCAGGAGAATCATTTAGATGGTGTCTTGTTCGACCATTTAATGCTAGAAGGTGAGCAAAAAGCGCAGATTTCTAACTATGCTGATCTGACGGCTTTACTGACTTCTGTAGATTTGAAGTGGGAAGTTCCTCATGATATGGTCGAGTGGATTTGGATTCATATGGCGATTAACGCAGGTGTCACTTCGACAGCTGCACGTTCGGGGAATCTGGAAAATCCAGAACAGCTAGCTCTAAACTTGATGAATAGTTCGTCGGAATTATCATTAGCCATCAAGGCCATTCGAGAGGCTTTGAAAGTCGTAGAAGCACGTGGCGTAAATTTGAAGCTTTACAAGGCTGAACTCTTACCATACAAAATTCCCTCATGGATTGCAGGAAAAGCCATGAAAATCATGTTTGCGAAAAATGAGCTGACAAGAAAAATCATGACCTTGCATAATGATAAACAGGACATTTTCTATTGTTGTCAAAGTGTTTATCAGACCGGTAAGGAGTTAGGTGTCAAGATGCCTATTCTGGAAGCAAATATGAAGGGTCTTTCGATTTAGGAGGTTTTATGATTCAACTCATCGTTAATGCATTTATAGAAGATAGTAAGGAAAATGCTGTTGTGGAAGTTGTTTTTGCAAGTGCTGATCACGACAAAGTTCAAGAAAAGTACCAAGAACTTATAGCTCAATTTCCTAACAACTATCTCGTAATCTACGACTTACCACTGGATACCAACTTGAATGACCTTGGACACTATCCGTCTGTGGCGATAGGGAAAGAGGAGTTTGGAGTGTAAGACAGGTTCTCGACGACTGTTGGTGTAGTTTTAATTTATAGAAAATCAAGGGAGATAAGTTAAATGATTTATCCAAAGCATATTTTATGTATAACGTGTGAAAAATGCTATGAGTTAGGTATTCAAATGGGAGTATATCCTGCTACTTTCCAATTTGAATGTAAAGACTGCAAAACACCGATTAGTGGTGAGGTAAAATTTGAACCTTTTGAACTAATTTTAAAAAACGCTACAGAGCTAAATGAAGAAGCTCCTAACTATCAAAAATATACAAAATTACCTATTTGGCGTTTAGATGTTTCCTCAGAATTTCCAACAAATAAACTATATTTAAAAGAGACTGTCATAGATGGAATATTGTCCTCACCATTCCTCAACCAAGCAATGCGTTTGGATAAATTGAAAAGTGACTCGGAGTATGGTGGTGTGACAGAGATTTCTAAAGCAATGAAGTTTGCAGACTTTGTTACGGAAGGAAAATTTAACAATATTCTTCGTTTGTTCAATTTGTTTTGGAATAAACAAGAAAAATATTTGTATCGTGATTTAAAGAAATTATTAGATGAAAATAAGCATTTAACCCCGTTTAGAGAAGTAAAGAATGTTAGTGATGCGACGATGGTCTTACACCAGATGTTTTTGACAACCTCAGGAATCAGTAATATTCTTGGAAATGGTACATTAGCAGAATACACTTCTTTAGCTAAAAAAATATATTCTTCTGAGGAACATAGAGATGAAATTATTAGGTATATAGATCATATTGAGAGCGATTTTGATACGGTTGAGCGTAAAGCTTTTGAAATACTTGAAACGTTTTCAGGTATTTACTCTATCATGATTCCCGTAGTTACTTTGCTAAATTCTAATGGATATAATCGCTTAGATCAAGCTAGTAGTGGGGTGTCTGCAGCGAACTATAAAAAGTTAAATGATTTTTATGCTTCAAGTTATGAATGGATTCTCGATAATATCAACCTTGTTATTGCATTGAATAACATTTTTGCAAGAAATGGTTATGATAATTGTTGTAATGGACGAAGTTATCACAATAATCTAGAGAGCATACCAAGTAAATTTAATAAAGTTAATCAGTACAATCCAGGACAAGCTTATCTTGATGTTTCAGAGCCATTTAGCAAACCCGTAAATAATTTAAACAATAAAATCAGGAATGCAATCCAACACTTCAGCTCCCAAGTTGATTATGATAATCAAAAAATTATTTTTGAAGACCGCCATCAAGGAAGGGTTCGACAAGAAGAGTATTCTATTGTAGATTTTATTAAAATATGTTTAGCCAACTTTTCTTTGATAATTTATATTTTGGAAATTATTTACACATTTCGAAAGTTGAAATTTATAAATGATGGCATTACACCAAGTATTTATTGGATAAAGAACGAAGAAATTTCTAAAGTAATGTCAGATGATGAAGTGAAGGATAATTTCCAAAGGAAATTAAAAAATAGAATAAATAAAAAAAGAAGAAAATAGTAAAGTTAATTTTAAGGAGAAACAACATGATCAACCGTTACTCTCGCCCTGAGATGGCGAACATTTGGAGTGAAGAAAATAAATACCGTGCTTGGCTTGAGGTGGAAATCTTGGCTGACGAGGCATGGGCTGAGTTGGGGGAAATCCCTAAAGAAGATGTGGCTTTGATTCGCGAGAAAGCAGCGGAATGGGCTGTAGAGAAAAATGTTAGAATCAATAATCACTAAATTTAGATTCAATTTAAAGGAGAACACAATGATACCTGAGTTATTAAAGAGCTTTGAGAATGGATATACGATTAAAACTGATGGCTTAACTATAAAAAATAATGCAATTATCACTAGAAATAATAGCATCCAAATAACAAATTTATCTATGTTAAGCAAAAATGAGTTTAAATCACCAGTTAGACTACTAGATGTATTTATTCTGATAATTCTATTTATGATTGGATTAGTCCCACCATTTTTAGGATTTATATTATTTGGTTTATATGCATGGTACGTTTATAATAAACACCAAAATCATTTGAAGTCAAAATATTATATAGTATTTAATTTGGGGTCGAGTCAAAACTATTTATTGTATTTTGAAGACGCTAAATTTAGAGATGCTGTTTTTAATATTATTACGGAATCTTTTGATAACAAAGCGGAAAATATATACATTGATATAAAAAATCAAAATATAGAGAACTATGACAGTAAAAATATCTATGAAAAGGAAGTGTCTCAAACAACTGTATCAGGTAATGATAATGTAGTTGGAAATAATTTTGGTTCAGGTAATAATGTCACACTTAATGGGGACAACAATGTTAACTCAAATATTGTTACAGATTCTATTTTAGAAAAATCTAATATGAATGTTGAGTTTCCGTGGTCGGAACTTTCTAAACAGCTTCAACAGATTGTTAACAATGCTTCTGTTCTGTCTGAGCAATCTGTCGAAATTTTAAAGGACTTACTTGCTGCAACTGAAAAAAATAGTGAATCTGAATTTACTGTAATTGTTAAAGAAAATGCATCATTTTTCAATCAACAGTTTATTAAAGATATAATATCAGGAACTTTAGGTGGAGTTATTTCATCAGTACTATTAGCTAGATAAAATTAAGGAGCAAAACAATGATCAACCGTTACTCTCGCCCTGAGATGGCGAACATTTGGAGTGAAGAAAATAAATACCGTGCTTGGCTTGAGGTGGAAATCTTGGCTGACGAGGCATGGGCTGAGTTGGGAGAAATCCCTAAGGAAGATGTGGCTTTGATTCGCGAGAAAGCGGACTTTGACATCGACCGTATTTTAGAGATTGAGCAGGAGACTCGTCACGATGTGGTGGCTTTCACACGTGCGGTTTCTGAGACTCTTGGTGAAGAGCGCAAGTGGGTACACTACGGCTTGACTTCTACCGACGTGGTGGATACGGCCTACGGTTACCTTTATAAGCAGGCCAACGACATCATCCGTCGTGACCTTGAAAACTTCACCAACATCATCGCTGACAAGGCTAAGGAGCACAAGTTCACTATCATGATGGGGCGTACTCACGGTGTGCATGCTGAGCCGACAACTTTTGGTCTTAAATTGGCAACTTGGTATAGCGAAATGAAGCGCAATATCGAGCGTTTCGAGCATGCGACTGCTGGTGTGGAAGCTGGTAAAATCTCTGGTGCGGTTGGTAACTTTGCCAACATCCCACCATTCGTAGAGCAATATGTCTGCGATAAGCTGGGTATCCGTGCTCAAGAAATCTCTACACAGGTCCTTCCTCGTGACCTTCACGCTGAGTACTTTGCAGTTCTTGCCAGCATCGCGACTTCAATCGAACGCATGGCGACTGAGATTCGTGGTTTGCAAAAATCAGAACAACGCGAAGTGGAAGAATTCTTTGCCAAAGGGCAAAAAGGTTCATCTGCAATGCCTCACAAACGCAACCCTATCGGTTCTGAGAACATGACGGGTCTTGCGCGTGTTATCCGTGGTCACATGATTACGGCCTATGAGAATGTGGCTCTCTGGCACGAACGTGACATCTCTCACTCATCAGCTGAGCGTATCATCACACCTGATACGACCATCTTGATTGACTACATGCTTAACCGTTTTGGAAATATTGTAAAAAACTTGACAGTCTTCCCAGAAAATATGATCCGCAACATGAACTCTACGTTTGGTCTTATCTTTAGCCAACGTGCCATGTTGACCTTGATTGAAAAAGGGATGACCCGTGAGCAAGCCTATGACTTGGTACAACCAAAAACAGCCTACTCTTGGGACAACCAAGTAGATTTCAAACCACTTCTGGAAGCAGATCCAGAGGTGACATCACGCCTCACACAAGAAGAAATCGATGAGATCTTCAACCCTGCATACTACACCAAACGAGTGGATGATATTTTTGAACGTCTTGGTTTAGGATAATTAAAATAAAATCGAAGTTCTATTACTCTATTCACTGGAGTAGAAGAACTTCGGTTTTTCTTGTTTATTAAAGCTCTTTTGCTAAAAAGATTCCCTATATTTTAGTAAAATTTAAACAAATTTAATCTATCTTCATTGACATATAGAAAATACAGTTTTGATGGGATATAATAATCATAGAAAAAAGAGTCTGGGACAATAGTCTTTTATCTCCAAAAAAAGCAACGGATTTGCCGTTGCTTTTTTGCATGGTTGCGATAGTCTTGGTAAAATAGAATTGCCCAATAAACCATTTAGAAAGGCTATCCCA
>NZ_JASHFB010000014.1:0-58911 GCF_047462815.1 Streptococcus mitis | reverse complement strand
TTATGTTTTGTCATAGTAGACCTCATTTCTAACTCAAACGTCTCATACTTAATTCCACCATAAAAATCCGTTTTAGACTAATTTCCACTTTGGTCAGGCAAGTGGAAGTTACTTTGAGAAGTTAGCATAGGAAAAAATTTACCAAAAATCTACAGAATCCCTTGAAAAATCTAGCTAAATAGGGTATAATGTAAGTAATCATTTGTCGTAGGTTTTGTCTGAAATATTGTCCAGACAAGGCTCACAGCAGTTAAATCTTCTGAAAAAGTCAGATTTAGCTGCTCTTTTTGTGCTTTTTTTCAGGATTTCGAGCATTTGTAACAAAGACTTAAAGATTCTGAAAATTTACCAAAGGGACACGGTGATAGGGGTTTTACAACCATATGACGATTAGAAAGCCTGATTGATAAGGCTTGGAACTTATTTACAAAGGAGAATCATCTTGGCAGGACATGACGTTCAATACGGGAAACATCGTACCCGTCGTAGTTTTTCAAGAATCAAAGAAGTTCTTGACTTACCAAATTTGATTGAAATTCAAACTGACTCATTCAAAGCTTTCCTAGACCACGGTCTTAAGGAAGTGTTTGAAGATGTATTGCCAATTTCAAACTTCACAGACACAATGGAGTTGGAATTTGTTGGATATGAAATCAAGGAACCAAAATATACGCTAGAAGAAGCTCGTATTCACGATGCTAGCTACTCAGCACCAATTTTTGTAACCTTCCGCTTGATCAATAAAGAAACAGGCGAAATCAAGACCCAAGAGGTTTTCTTTGGTGATTTCCCAATCATGACAGAAATGGGTACTTTCATCATCAATGGTGGTGAACGTATCATCGTATCTCAGTTGGTCCGCTCACCAGGTGTTTACTTTAACGATAAAGTTGATAAAAACGGTAAAGTAGGCTATGGTTCAACGGTTATCCCTAACCGTGGAGCTTGGTTGGAGCTTGAAAGCGACTCAAAAGATATCGCCTACACTCGTATCGACCGTACTCGTAAGATTCCATTTACAACCTTGGTTCGTGCGCTTGGTTTCTCAGGTGATGATGAAATCTTTGATATCTTTGGTGATAGCGAATTGGTTCGCAACACTGTTGAAAAAGATATCCACAAGAATCCAATGGATTCTCGTACAGACGAAGCCTTGAAAGAAATTTACGAACGCCTTCGTCCAGGTGAGCCTAAGACTGCTGAAAGCTCACGTAGCTTGCTTGTGGCTCGTTTCTTTGACCCACGTCGCTATGACTTGGCAGCAGTTGGTCGTTATAAGATCAATAAAAAACTCAATGTTAAAACACGCTTGCTCAACCAAACAATTGCTGAGCCATTGGTAGACCCTGAAACAGGCGAAATCTTGGTAGAGGCTGGAACAATCATGACTCGTAGTGTGATTGAAAGTATTGAAAGCCATTTGGATGGTGACTTGAACAAGATTGTTTACATTCCAAATGATGCAGCCGTTGTGACTGAGCCTGTTGTTCTTCAAAAGTTCAAGGTTGTTGCACCAACTGATCCAGACCGCGTCGTAACGATCATTGGTAATGCTAACCCAGATGACAAGGTTCGTATCGTCACTCCTGCAGATATCCTTGCTGAGATGAGCTACTTCCTCAACTTGGCTGAGGGACTTGGCCGTGTAGATGATATCGACCACCTTGGAAACCGTCGTATCCGTGCGGTTGGGGAATTGCTTGCTAACCAAGTACGTCTTGGACTTTCTCGTATGGAACGTAATGTCCGTGAACGTATGTCTGTTCAAGACAACGAAGTCTTGACACCACAACAAATCATCAATATCCGTCCGGTAACAGCTGCGGTTAAAGAGTTCTTTGGTTCATCACAGTTGTCACAGTTCATGGACCAACATAACCCACTTTCTGAGTTATCTCACAAACGCCGTTTGTCAGCCTTAGGACCTGGTGGTTTGACTCGTGACCGTGCTGGATATGAAGTGCGTGACGTGCACTACACTCACTATGGTCGTATGTGTCCAATCGAGACACCTGAAGGACCTAACATCGGTTTGATCAATAACTTGTCATCTTACGGACACTTGAACAAGTATGGTTTTGTTCAAACACCATACCGTAAGGTTGACCGTGAAACTGGTGTTGTTACGAACGAAATCGTTTGGTTGACAGCCGATGAAGAAGATGAATTTACTGTAGCTCAGGCCAACTCTCGTCTTAACGAAGATGGAACCTTTGCTGAGAAAGTTGTTATGGGACGTCACCAAGGGGTCAACCAAGAGTATCCAGCTAATGTTGTTGACTACATGGACGTATCACCAAAACAGGTAGTTGCCGTTGCGACAGCATGTATTCCTTTCTTGGAAAACGATGACTCCAACCGTGCCCTCATGGGAGCCAACATGCAACGTCAGGCTGTGCCATTGATCAATCCTCAAGCACCTTACGTTGGTACTGGTATGGAATACCAAGCAGCCCACGACTCTGGAGCGGCTGTGATTGCTCAGTATGATGGTAAAGTTACTTACGCAGATGCTGACAAGGTAGAAGTTCGTCGTGAAGATGGTTCATTGGACGTTTACCACATCCAAAAATTCCGTCGTTCAAACTCAGGTACTGCCTACAACCAACGTACGCTTGTTAAAGTTGGCGATGTCGTTGAAAAAGGCGATTTCATTGCTGACGGCCCTTCTATGGAAAATGGAGAAATGGCGCTTGGACAAAACCCAATCGTTGCCTACATGACTTGGGAAGGTTACAACTTCGAGGATGCTGTTATCATGAGCGAACGCTTGGTGAAAGACGATGTCTACACATCTGTTCACCTTGAAGAATACGAATCAGAAACACGCGATACAAAGCTTGGGCCTGAAGAAATCACTCGCGAAATTCCAAACGTTGGTGAAGATGCCCTTAAAGACCTTGACGAAATGGGTATTATCCGTATCGGTGCTGAGGTTAAAGAAGGCGATATCCTTGTAGGTAAAGTAACACCTAAGGGTGAGAAAGACCTTTCAGCTGAAGAACGTCTCTTGCACGCTATCTTCGGAGATAAATCTCGTGAAGTACGTGACACTTCTCTTCGTGTACCACATGGTGCCGATGGTGTCGTTCGTGATGTTAAGATCTTTACACGTGCAAATGGAGATGAGCTGCAATCAGGTGTTAATATGCTGGTTCGCGTCTACATCGCTCAAAAACGTAAGATCAAGGTCGGAGATAAGATGGCCGGACGTCACGGAAATAAAGGGGTTGTCTCTCGTATCGTTCCTGTAGAAGACATGCCTTACCTTCCAGACGGAACTCCAGTCGATATCATGTTGAACCCACTTGGGGTGCCATCGCGTATGAATATCGGTCAAGTTATGGAGCTCCACCTTGGTATGGCGGCTCGTACTCTTGGTATTCATATCGCAACACCAGTCTTTGACGGAGCAAGTTCTGAAGATCTTTGGTCAACTGTTAAAGAAGCAGGTATGGATAGCGATGCCAAAACGATCCTTTACGATGGACGTACTGGGGAACCGTTTGATAACCGTGTTTCTGTCGGAGTCATGTACATGATCAAACTCCACCACATGGTTGATGATAAATTGCACGCACGTTCAGTCGGACCATACTCAACCGTTACCCAACAACCACTCGGAGGTAAAGCTCAGTTTGGTGGACAACGTTTCGGTGAGATGGAGGTTTGGGCTCTTGAAGCTTACGGTGCGTCAAATGTCCTTCAAGAAATCTTGACTTACAAGTCTGACGATATCAACGGACGTTTGAAAGCTTATGAAGCTATTACAAAAGGAAAACCAATTCCAAAACCAGGTGTTCCAGAATCCTTCCGAGTTCTTGTCAAAGAATTGCAATCTCTTGGTCTTGATATGCGTGTCCTTGACGAAGATGACCAAGAAGTGGAACTTCGTGACTTGGATGAAGGAATGGACGAAGATGTCATCCACGTAGATGACCTTGAAAAAGCCCGCGAAAAAGCAGCACAAGAGGCTAAAGCAGCCTTTGAAGCTGAAGAAGCTGAAAAAGCAACAAAAGCGGAAGCAACAGAAGAAGCTGCTGAACAAGAATAAGTAGCTCACTTAGAATAGAAAGGGAAGAAATAGTGGTTGATGTAAATCGTTTTAAAAGTATGCAAATCACCCTAGCTTCTCCAAGCAAAGTCCGTTCATGGTCTTATGGAGAAGTCAAAAAACCTGAAACAATCAATTACCGTACCTTGAAACCAGAACGTGAAGGTCTCTTTGATGAAGTTATCTTTGGACCTACAAAAGACTGGGAATGTGCTTGTGGTAAGTACAAACGCATTCGTTACAGAGGGATTGTTTGTGACCGCTGTGGGGTTGAAGTAACGCGTACCAAAGTTCGTCGTGAGCGTATGGGACACATTGAGTTGAAAGCTCCTGTATCTCACATCTGGTACTTCAAGGGGATTCCAAGCCGTATGGGCTTGACCCTTGATATGAGCCCTCGTGCCCTCGAGGAAGTTATCTACTTTGCGGCTTATGTGGTGATTGATCCTAAGGATACACCACTTGAGCACAAGTCTATCATGACAGAGCGCGAATACCGTGAGCGCTTGCGTGAGTATGGTTATGGATCGTTCGTTGCCAAGATGGGTGCCGAAGCTATCCAAGACCTTTTGAAACAAGTAGATCTTGAAAAAGAAATTGCTGAACTCAAAGAAGAGTTAAAAACAGCTACTGGACAAAAACGTGTCAAAGCCATCCGTCGTTTGGATGTTTTGGATGCCTTTTATAAGTCTGGAAACAAACCTGAATGGATGATTCTCAACATCCTTCCGGTTATTCCACCAGATCTTCGTCCAATGTTGCAGTTGGATGGTGGCCGTTTTGCCTCATCTGACTTGAACGACCTTTACCGCCGTGTTATCAACCGTAACAACCGTTTGGCTCGTTTGCTTGAGTTGAATGCACCAGGTATCATCGTTCAAAATGAGAAGCGTATGCTTCAAGAAGCGGTTGACGCTTTGATTGACAATGGTCGTCGTGGTCGTCCAATCACAGGACCAGGTAGCCGTCCACTGAAATCATTGAGCCACATGCTTAAAGGTAAACAAGGACGCTTCCGTCAAAACTTGCTCGGTAAACGTGTTGACTTCTCAGGACGTTCCGTTATCGCCGTTGGCCCAACTCTTAAGATGTACCAATGTGGTGTGCCACGTGAAATGGCGATCGAGCTCTTTAAACCATTCGTGATGCGTGAAATCGTTGCCCGTGATATCGTGCAAAACGTTAAAGCAGCTAAACGTTTGGTGGAACGTGGAGATGAGCGTATCTGGGATATCCTTGAAGAAGTGATCAAAGAACACCCAGTACTTCTTAACCGCGCACCGACCCTTCACCGTTTGGGTATCCAAGCTTTCGAGCCAGTCTTGATTGATGGTAAGGCCCTTCGCTTGCACCCACTTGTCTGTGAAGCCTACAATGCCGACTTTGACGGGGACCAAATGGCCATCCACGTCCCGCTTTCAGAAGAAGCCCAAGCAGAAGCTCGTATCTTGATGCTCGCTGCTGAGCACATCTTGAACCCGAAAGATGGTAAACCAGTTGTTACTCCATCTCAGGACATGGTTTTGGGTAACTACTACTTGACCATGGAAGAAGCTGGTCGTGAAGGTGAAGGAATGGTCTTCAAAGACCGTGACGAAGCGGTTATGGCCTACCGTAATGGTTATGTTCACCTTCACTCACGTGTTGGTATTGCAACTGACAGTCTCAACAAGCCTTGGACAGAAGAGCAAAAACACAAGGTCTTGCTTACAACAGTTGGTAAAATCCTCTTCAACGACATCATGCCAGAGGGGTTACCATACTTGCAAGAACCAAACAATGCCAACTTGACAGAAGGCGTTCCAGCCAAATACTTCTTGCCACTTGGTGGAGATATCAAGGAAGCTATCAGCAATCTTGAACTCAACCCTCCATTCAAGAAGAAAAACCTTGGAAATATCATCGCTGAAATCTTCAAACGTTTCCGTACGACAGAAACTTCTGCCCTACTTGACCGTATGAAGAACCTCGGTTACCACCACTCAACTCTTGCAGGATTGACAGTGGGTATTGCCGATATCCCAGTCGTTGATGACAAGGCTGAAATCATTGAAGAATCACACAAACGTGTAGAACAAATCACAAAACAGTTCCGTCGTGGTATGATCACAGACGACGAGCGTTACAATGCCGTTACAGCTGAATGGCGTTCTGCCCGTGAAAAACTTGAGAAACGCTTGATTGCCAACCAAGATCCTAAGAACCCAATCGTTATGATGATGGACTCTGGAGCCCGTGGTAACATCTCAAACTTCTCACAGCTTGCCGGTATGCGTGGTCTGATGGCTGCTCCGAACGGACGTATCATGGAATTGCCAATCCTTTCAAACTTCCGCGAAGGTTTGTCAGTACTCGAAATGTTCTTCTCAACTCACGGTGCCCGTAAAGGTATGACCGATACGGCCCTTAAGACAGCCGACTCAGGTTACTTGACTCGTCGTTTGGTTGACGTTGCCCAAGACGTTATCATCCGTGAGGACGACTGTGGAACTGACCGTGGTCTCCTGATCCGCTCTATCGCAGAAGGAAAAGAGATGATCGAGTCTCTCGAAGAGCGTCTCAATGGTCGTTACACTAAGAAAACTGTTAAACATCCAGAAACTGGTGCAGTTATCATTGGTCCAAATGAATTGATTACAGAAGACAAGGCGCGTGAAATTGTTAATGCTGGTGTGGAAGAAGTGACTATCCGCTCTGTATTTACATGTAACACTCGTCACGGTGTCTGCCGTCACTGTTATGGTATCAACTTGGCGACTGGTGATGCGGTTGAAGTTGGTGAAGCAGTCGGTACAATCGCTGCCCAATCTATCGGGGAACCTGGTACACAGCTTACAATGCGTACCTTCCACACGGGTGGGGTTGCCTCAAATACCGATATCACTCAGGGTCTTCCTCGTGTCCAAGAAATCTTTGAAGCCCGCAATCCTAAAGGGGAAGCGGTTATCACAGAGGTTAAAGGACAAGTTACCGCTATCGAAGAAGATGCATCAACTCGTACTAAGAAAGTCTTTGTTAAGGGTGAAACTGGCGAAGGTGAGTACGTCGTTCCATTTACCGCTCGTATGCGTGTCGAAGTTGGGGACCAAGTAGCGCGTGGTGCTGCTCTTACAGAAGGTTCTATCCAACCAAAACGTCTCCTTGCAGTCCGTGATGTCTTGTCAGTTGAAACTTACCTTCTCGGTGAAGTACAAAAAGTTTACCGTAGCCAAGGGGTAGAAATCGGTGACAAACACATCGAGGTAATGGTTCGTCAAATGATCCGTAAAGTCCGTGTCATGGATCCAGGAGATACAGACCTTCTCATGGGTACCCTTATGGATATCAATGACTTTACAGATGCTAACAAAGATGTCCTTATCGCAGGTGGAGTTCCAGCGACTGGTCGCCCAGTCCTTATGGGAATTACCAAAGCCTCACTTGAAACAAATAGTTTCTTGTCAGCGGCTTCCTTCCAGGAAACAACTCGTGTCCTTACAGATGCGGCTATCCGTGGTAAGAAAGACCATCTCCTTGGACTTAAAGAAAATGTTATCATCGGTAAGATCATCCCAGCAGGTACTGGTATGGCCCGTTACCGTAACCTTGAACCACATGCTGTCAACGAAGAAGAATACCTTAATCCTCCAGTAGAGGAAGAAGGAAATGAAGAAACAACAGAAGTAGTTGTGGATACTGCCGTTGAAACTGTGGAAGAAACAGTAGAATAAAAGAGAATGGAGAGCCTTCGGGTTCTCTTTCTCTTTTCTGAAAACTTTCTCCATTTTTCCATGAAATGTGGTAAAATAAAAGAAAGAAGCTGACAAAGGAGACGGGTATGGAACAAACATTTTTTATCATTAAACCAGATGGTGTAAAAAGGGGACTAGTGGGGGAAGTGTTGAAACGCATCGAACAACGTGGATTTACAATCGAAAAATTGGAGTTGCGTACAAAGGTTTCAGAAGAGTTGATTGACCAGCACTATCAGGACTTGGTTGGTCAAAGTTTTTACCCACCGATTCGTGAATTTATGACTTCAGGACCGGTTCTTGTAGGTATCATTTCTGGTCCCAAAGTAATCGAAACTTGGCGGACTATGATGGGTGCAACTCGTCCAGAAGAAGCTTTACCAGGAACGATTCGAGGTGATTTTGCAAAAGCTGCTGGAGAAAATGAGGTTATCCAAAATGTTGTACATGGTTCAGATTCAGAAGAGTCAGCTAAGCGAGAAATTGCTCTTTGGTTTTAAGAGTGGATTGGCTCAATAAATCGGTTAAAAGCTCATTTGAATAGAAAGTATAGTCAATTAGTTTAAGACATGACGCATGATATCAAACTTTTTAGTTTTTGATATGGTGTGTTTTTTGATTTCAAATTTATATTATTCCAAAATCTCTTCAAATCACGTCAGTTCTATCTCCAACTTAAAAACAGTGCTTTGAGCAACCTGCGGCTAGCTTCCTAGTTTGCTCTTTGATTTTCATTGAGTATAAGTTTAGCAGGAAAATAGACACAAAAGAAAAGTTTTTGGTATAATAAGAATATGTACACAAAAAATGAAGAAGAGCTGCAAGTCTTAGGGGAGCGTTTGGGCCATCTATTAGAAAAAAATGATGTTTTAATCTTAACTGGTGAACTTGGAGCAGGCAAAACAACCTTTACAAAAGGCCTTGCTAAGGGATTACAGATTTCCCAGATGATTAAGAGTCCAACCTATACTATCGTGAGAGAGTATGAAGGTCGTCTTCCACTTTACCACCTAGATGTTTATCGTATTGAAGGAGATGCTGATTCTATCGACTTGGATGAGTTTCTCTTTGGCGGTGGGGTAACTGTCATTGAGTGGGGACATCTTTTAGGTGATGCCTTGCCAGATACTTATTTAGAATTAGAAATTCTAAAAGAGGAAGATGGTCGCAGATTAAACTTCAAAGCCAAGGGCTTGCGTGCAGAAAAACTCTTAGAGGAGCTTCGATATGGAGTATGAATTGCTCATTAGGGAAGCAGAAATTGAAGATGCGGCTGCCTTAGTATCATTTTTAAATCGTGTTAGTGTAGAAACAGATTTTACCAGTCTGGACAGGGATGGTATTTTGATGACAGATACTGAGATGGAGTTATTTTTGGATAAACAGGCTCACTCGGAAAATCAAATCACTTTACTGGCCTTACTGAATGATGAAATTGCTGGTCTTGTAAATATCACAGCTGATCAACGCAAGAGAGTTCGTCATATTGGAGATCTCTTTATTGTGATTGGTAAGAAGTATTGGAATAATGGGTTGGGAAGTTTGTTACTTGAAGAAGTCATAGAATGGGCACAGGCTAGTGGCATTCTTCGTCGACTTCAACTAACTGTCCAAACTCGTAATCAAGCTGCAGTTCATCTTTATCAAAAGCATGGCTTTGTAATTGAAGGTCGCCAAGAGCGTGGGGCATATATAGAAGAAAGGAAATTTATCGATGTTTACTTGATGGGTAAACTGATAGATTAGTAGAAATATGGTTAAAAAAATTATTGGAATGGTATTAGCTTTTCTAGCTGTGACAGTTTTGGGTGTCGGTGTTTTCGCTTATACTATTTATCAGCAAGGTACAGAGACTTTGGCAAAAACATATAAAAAAATAGGAGAAGAAACCAAGGTTATTGAAGCAACAGAGCCTTTGACCATTCTGTTGATGGGGGTTGATACTGGGAACGTAGAGCGTACAGACCAATGGGCTGGAAATAGTGACAGTATGATTTTGCTGACTGTCAATCCTCACACAAAGAAAACGACGATGATGAGTTTGGAACGTGATATCCTGACTAAAATTCAACATAAAGATGGTAGTATTGAAGAAGCGAAACTTAATGCAGCTTATGCTGGTGGTGGAGCAGAACTTGCGATAGAAACAATTCAAAAGATGATGAACCTCCATATTGATCGCTATATTATGGTCAATATGCAAGGATTGCAACAATTGGTCGATGCAGTTGGAGGTATTACGGTTAATAATACACTAGGTTTCCCAATCTCTATCAGTGACCAAGAAGAATTTAACACCATTTCTATCGGTGTTGGAGAGCAGACAATAAATGGAGAAGAAGCGCTTGTTTATTCACGCATGCGTTATCAAGACCCAGAAGGAGACTATGGTCGTCAAAAGCGTCAGCGTGAAGTCATTCAAAAAGTTGTTGAAAAAGTTCTTAGTTTGAATAGTGTCAGTCACTACCAATCTATTTTAAAAGCCCTAAGTACTAATATGCAGACTAATATTGATTTATCTGCGAAAAGTATTCCGAGCTTGTTGGGCTATAAAGATTCATTTAAAACCATTGAAACACAACAATTGAAGGGTGAAGGGGAGATGCTACAAGGCGTTTCTTATCAAATTGTTACGAGAAGCCATATGTTGGAGATGCAGAATCTTTTGAGACGTTCTTTGGGACAAGAAGAAGTCACTCAGCTTGAAACAAATGTTGTCTTATTTGAAGATTTGTTTGGACGGGTGCCGGTTAGTGACGAAGATAATTAACTTTCTTGATACAAATAAAAAATCAATCGTGGGAAATTTCCTGCGATTTTTTCAAAAAAATACGAATAGATAGGTAGGAGGAAACATGAAAGCAGAAATCATTGCTGTTGGAACAGAGATTTTGACAGGACAGATTGTCAATACCAATGCTCAGTTTTTATCAGAAAAATTAGCAGAGATTGGGGTAGACGTATATTTTCAGACGGCTGTAGGAGACAATGAAGCTCGTCTCTTGTCTTTGCTTGAAATTGCCAGTCAACGTAGCAGTTTGTTGATTTTGACAGGTGGTTTAGGGCCAACTGAGGACGACCTAACCAAACAAACCTTGGCTAAATTCTTAGGGAAAGCATTGGTATTCGATCCTCAGGCGCAGGAGAAGTTGGATGTCTTTTTTGCCCAGAGACCAGACTATGTCCGAACACCGAATAACGAAAGACAAGCTCAACTTGTAGAAGGGGCGACTTCACTACCGAATGAAACAGGACTGGCTGTGGGAGGAATATTGGAAGTCGATGGAGTGACCTACGTTGTCCTTCCAGGTCCACCAAGTGAATTAAAACCCATGGTCTTAAACCAACTTCTACCTAAGTTGATGACAGGGAGTAAGCTATATTCCCGAGTTCTTCGTTTCTTTGGGATTGGCGAAAGTCAGTTGGTTACGATTTTAGCTGATTTAATTGATAATCAAACAGATCCGACCTTGGCCCCTTATGCTAAGACAGGAGAAGTCACTCTGCGTCTGTCAACAAAAGCTAGCAGCCAAGAAGAGGCGAATCAAGCGCTGGATATCTTGGAAAATCAAATATTAGGTTGCCAAACCTTTGAAGGTCTTTCTTTGCAAGAACTTTGCTATGGTTATGGGGAAGAAACTAGTTTAGCTAGCATTGTGGTAGAAGAACTGAAAAAGCAAGGGAAAACCATTACGGCAGCAGAGAGTTTGACGGCAGGACTTTTCCAAGCCACTGTAGCTGATTTTTCGGGTGCTTCAAGTATATTTAAGGGTGGTTTCGTGACCTATAGCTTGGAGGAAAAATCAAAGATGTTGGATATTCCTGCCAAGGATTTGGAAGAACATGGTGTGGTGTCTGCATTTACAGCCCAGAAGATGGCTGAGCAGGCACGAAGCAAGACCCAGTCTGATTTTGGCATTAGTTTGACTGGAGTGGCAGGACCAGATAGCCTAGAAGGACATCCAGCTGGGACAGTCTTCATAGGCTTGGCTCAAGAGCAAGGAACTGAGGTTATCAAGGTGAATATTGGAGGCAGAAGTCGAGCAGATGTACGCCACATTGCGGTTATGCATGCCTTTAGCCTAGTTCGCAAGGCTTTATTAAGTGACTAACTTTTGATATAATAGTAGATAGGTCTGAGGACCATTAGAATGTAGGAGAATAGAATGGCGAAAAAACCAAAAAAATTAGATGAAATTTCAAAAAAGTTCGGGGCAGAACGTGAAAAAGCCTTGAATGACGCTCTTAAATTGATTGAGAAAGACTTTGGTAAGGGATCAATCATGCGTTTGGGTGAACGTGCCGAGCAAAAGGTGCAAGTGATGAGTTCAGGTTCTTTGGCTCTTGATATTGCCCTTGGTTCAGGTGGTTATCCTAAGGGACGTATCATCGAAATCTATGGGCCAGAGTCATCTGGTAAGACAACGGTTGCCCTTCATGCAGTTGCGCAAGCACAAAAAGAAGGTGGTATTGCAGCCTTTATCGATGCGGAACATGCCCTCGATCCAGCTTATGCTGCGGCCCTTGGTGTCAATATTGACGAATTGCTCTTGTCTCAACCAGACTCAGGAGAGCAAGGTCTTGAGATTGCAGGAAAATTGATTGACTCAGGAGCCGTGGATCTTGTCGTAGTCGACTCAGTTGCGGCCCTTGTCCCTCGTGCGGAAATTGATGGAGATATCGGAGATAGCCATGTTGGTTTGCAGGCTCGTATGATGAGCCAGGCCATGCGTAAACTTGGTGCTTCTATCAATAAAACCAAAACAATTGCTATCTTCATCAACCAATTGCGTGAAAAAGTTGGGGTTATGTTTGGAAATCCAGAAACAACTCCTGGTGGACGTGCTCTAAAATTCTATGCTTCAGTGCGTTTGGATGTTCGTGGAAGCACACAAATCAAGGGAACTGGTGACCAGAAAGACACCAATGTCGGTAAGGAAACTAAGATTAAGGTCGTGAAAAACAAGGTGGCTCCGCCATTTAAGGAAGCCTTCGTTGAAATCATGTACGGAGAAGGGATTTCTAAGACAGGTGAGCTTTTGAAGATTGCAAGCGATTTGGATATCATCAAAAAAGCAGGAGCTTGGTACTCTTACAAGGATGAGAAAATCGGGCAAGGTTCTGAAAATGCTAAGAAATACTTGGCAGATAATCCAGAAATCTTTGATGAAATTGACCATCAAGTCCGTGTTCAATTTGGTTTGGTTGATGGAGAAGAATCTCCTGTAGAAGGTGTTGAAACTAAAAAAGATGAAGCAGTTCAAGCAGATTCTGTGAATGAAGAAGTCACACTTGACCTAGGTGATGAACTTGAAATCGAAATTGAAGAATAAGCTGTCAAAGTAGTGGAGAAATCCACTGCTTTTTCGATGCCTTATTCTGGTTTTCCGCTCACGCATAGTTTGCTGTTTCTTGTCGCTCCCCTAGAAAGCTGATATAATAGCCTTATGAATAAAAAACGAACAGTGGGCCTGATACATGGTCCTATTCTTCCCTCGCTTGTGAGTTTTGCCTTCCCAATCTTGCTATCAAATATTTTTCAACAGCTCTATAATACTGCTGATGTCTTGATTGTTGGGCGATTTCTGGGTCAAGATTCCTTGGCTGCAGTAGGAGCGACGACAGCGATTTTTGACTTGATTGTAGGTTTTACTCTTGGTGTTGGCAATGGCATGGGAATTGTCATTGCCCGTTATTATGGAGCTCGGAATTTCACTAAAATCAAGGAGGCAGTAGCAGCTACCTGGATTTTAGGTGCTCTTTTGAGTGTTGTAGTGATGCTGCTGGGATTTGTCGGTCTGTATCCACTCTTGCAATATTTAGATACTCCTGCAGAAATCCTTTCCCAGTCCTATCAATATATTTCTATGATTGTGACCTGTGTCGGTGTCAGCTTTGCTTATAATCTTTTTGCAGGCTTGTTGCGGTCTATTGGGGACAGTCTAGCTGCCCTTGGATTTTTGATTTTTTCTGCTATGGTTAATGTGGTTCTGGATCTCTATTTTATTACGCAACTGCAACTGGGGGTTCAATCTGCGGGCCTTGCTACCATCATTTCGCAAGGCTTATCAGCGATACTCTGTTTCTACTATATCCAAAAGAGTGTACCTGACTTACTCCCTCAGCTGAAACATTTTAAATGGGACAAGGCCTTGTATGCGGATCTTTTGGAGCAAGGTTTGGCTATGGGCTTGATGAGTTCAATTGTATCGATCGGCAGTGTGATTTTACAGTCTTCTGTTAATACCTTTGGTGCAGTGATTATTAGTGCCCAGACGGCAGCTCGACGCATTATGGCCTTTGCCCTTCTTCCTATGACCGCTATTTCTGCATCAATGACGACCTTTGCTTCTCAGAATTTAGGTGCTAAGCGCCCAGACCGCATTGTTCAAGGTCTTCGAATCGGTAGTCGTTTAAGTATATCCTGGGCAATTTTTGTTTGTGTCTTCCTCTTTTTTGCCAGTCCAGCCTTGGTTTCCTTCTTGGCCAGTTCGACGGATAGCTACTTGGTAGAAAATGGTAGTCTCTATCTGCAAATCAGCTCAGCCTTTTATCCCATTCTGAGTCTCTTGTTGCTTTATCGCAATTGTTTGCAGGGCTTGGGGCAAAAGGTTCTTCCTCTGGTTTCTAGCTTTATCGAACTAATCGGGAAAATCGCTTTTGTGGTCTTGATTATTCCTTGGGCAGGCTATAAGGGAGTTATCCTTTGCGAACCCCTTATCTGGGTTGCCATGACCATCCAACTGTACTTCTCACTGTTCCGTCACCCCTTGATAAAAGAAGGTGAGGAAATCTTGGCAGCCAAAGTGCTATCCTAGTTGGATTTACTGAATAAAATCCATTTCCTCTAGTGAAAATCGAAAAAACTTGTGTTATAATAAGAAAGATTAAAATGTGAAAAAAGGAGATTCCTAATGGGACGTAAATGGGCCAATATCGTAGCCAAGAAAACGGCTAAAGATGGAGCTAACTCTAAAGTATATGCAAAATTTGGTGTAGAAATCTATGTAGCAGCTAAAAAAGGTGATCCAGACCCAGAATCAAACACTGCCTTGAAATTCGTTATCGACCGTGCTAAACAAGCCCAAGTGCCAAAACACGTTATCGATAAAGCGATTGATAAAGCAAAGGGAAACACAGACGAAACCTTTACAGAAGGACGTTACGAAGGATTTGGACCAAACGGTTCTATGTTGATCGTTGATACCTTGACTTCTAACGTTAACCGTACAGCGGCTAATGTCCGTGCAGCCTTTGGTAAAAACGGTGGAAACATGGGTGCTTCAGGTTCAGTTTCTTACCTCTTTGACAACAAGGGTGTTATCGTATTTGTAGGTGAAGATGCGGACGCAGTCTTTGAGCAATTGCTAGAAGCAGATGTGGATGTGGACGATGTAGAGGCAGAAGAAGGAACAATTACTGTTTACACAGCTCCAACTGACCTTCACAAGGCTATCGTTGCCCTTCGTGAGTCAGGTATCGAAGAATTCCAAGTGACAGAATTGGAAATGATTCCTCAGTCAGAAGTGGAATTGTCAGGCGATGACCTTGAAACCTTTGAAAAACTTTACAGCGTTCTTGAAGACGACGAAGATGTGCAAAAGATTTATACGAACGTAGATGGATTCTAATTGAACCTAGAAAACATGATCCTAAGTGAGAAAATCACTTGGGATTTTTTTAATCAAGAAAATAGTTCTCTAGGAAACTTTTTTCTTGACATCTCTTTTCAAAGTGGTAAAATAGTTCTCATGAAAACTTAATTAGTTCCTAGGAGAACTAAATATGATAGTTAGAAAGGAGTTAGTATGGATAAGCCGATGTTAGTCTTTAAGCGTTTTGGTCATCAGATTCACCTGATGGTGCAAAAGGAAGCCAAACGTTGTGGTATTGAATTTATGGGTGGGCCGCAAGGTCAGGTTGTGCGTTTTTTGGATAATCGTGAGAAAAACCAAGACATGGTCTTGATTAAAGATATCGAGCAGGAACTCAATATTACCAAGTCTGTTGCTAGTAATTTGGTCAAGCGTATGGTGCAAAATGGTTTGGTGGAATTGGAGGCGAGTCCTAGCGATAAGCGGGCTAAATTTGTTCGTTTGACGGACAAAGCACGTTCCCAAATGCAGCAGGTTAAGGCCTTCTTTGAACGCATAGACAAGCAGTTGATGGAAGACATTGATGAAGATGAATTACTGATTTTTGAGAAAGTCCTTGCTCAACTACAGGAAAATATCAAGAGAATAGGAGGAGATAATGAAGAAATTAGCAAAACGAATTAGTGGAAAAGAATGGGGGATGATTTTACTAGCCATTCTCTTTACCTGCTTTTCGGTTTATCTAGAGTTGGAAGTGCCGACTTATATCTCGAAAATTACGGATTTGCTAGGTAGTCAAGGAACTAATTTAGATGAGTTGTGGCAGCCGGCAAGCATGATGGTGGGAATGTCCTTTCTTGCCTTCTTGTCCGTAGTTGCAGTTGGATTTTTTGCATCCCGAGTGGCGGCTTCTTATACTAGTAAGTTGAGAAGTGATATTTTTAACCGAGTTTTGGATTACTCACAGACAGAGATTAAGAAATTCTCTATTCCCAGTCTCCTAACTCGTACCACCAATGACATTACTCAAGTTCAAATGTTGATTACCATGGGCTTGCAAGTGGTTACGCGTGGTCCAATTATGGCTATCTGGGCTATTGGGAAGATTTTAGGTCATTCAGAATACTGGCTCTGGGCCGTACTTGTGGCAGTGATTGTCAACGTCCTGATGACGACAGTTTTGATGACGCTAGCCTTTCCAAAACAGTCCTTGATTCAGGGGCTGACAGATAAACTGAACAGTATCACTCGTGAGAGTTTAACAGGTATTCGTGTCGTTCGCGCCTACAATGCTGAAGAATACCAAAATGCAAAATTTGCAGCAGCAAATGATGAATTGACACGCTTGAATTTGTTTGTCAACCGTCTTATGGCCATTCTAAATCCAATCATGATGGGGATTTCAAGTGGTTTGAGTGTGGCGATTTACTGGATTGGGGCCTATGTAATCAACGACGCTGCTGCGACAGCGCGTCTGCCTCTCTTTAGTGACATGATTGTTTTCATGTCTTATGCCATGCAGGTTGTTATGGGCTTCCTTCTCATGGGGGCGCTCTTCATCGTTCTTCCCCGAACTATGGTCTCTGCTAAGCGGATTAATCAGGTTCTAGATTTGCATTCTTCTATCCAAAATCCTGTTCAAGTGCAGCTGGCTGATGAAAATCTCAAAGGTCAGGTCGAGTTTAAGGATGTGACCTTCCGCTATGCGGCAAATTCGGAGGCAGTTATCGAGCATGTTAGCTTTAGAGCAAAAGCGGGTCAAACAGTTGCCTTTATCGGCTCAACGGGTTCTGGTAAATCAACTCTGGTCAATCTGATTCCACGTTTCTACGACGTGTCAGCAGGAGAAATTCTGGTGGACGGAGTTAATGTTCAAGATTACAGTTTGGAAGATTTGCGCAATAAGGTTGGTTATATTCCTCAGAAAGCGGTTCTCTTTTCAGGTGATGTCAAGGGCAATCTAGACTTTGGACAGAGTCAAGAAACACCACTTAGTGAGCAAGCTATATGGCAAGCCTTGGAATTGGCCCAGTCTAAGAACTTTATCGAAGACAAGGAAGCGGGCTTAGAGTCAGAAGTAGCCCAAGGAGGAACCAACTTCTCAGGTGGTCAAAGACAGCGTCTGGCAATTGCGCGTGCCTTGGCTCGGAAGCCAGAAATCCTCATCTTTGATGACTCCTTCTCAGCCTTGGACTACAAGACAGACCGAGTTCTTCGTCAAGAGCTAGCAGAGAAAACAAAATCTATGACCAAACTCATCGTCGCTCAGCGCATTTCAACGATTATGGAAGCGGATTTGATTTTGGTCTTGGATCAAGGTAAAGTCGTGGGACAAGGCACTCACAAGGAACTTCTAGCTACCAACGAAGTTTACCAAGAAATTGCCTATTCACAATTATCGAAGGAGGAATTGGAACATGGAAAATAAAAAACTATCTCTATGGAAACAGAGTAAGCCCTATCTTGCAGGTCTCCAGTTTGCCCTTCTGATTGCCTTTTTAGCAACAATCTTATCCAATATCATTACTGTATATGGTCCAACTCGTATCAAGGAAATGACCAATATCATTGCCAGTGGTCTAGAAACAAGTGTGGATGTCGCTGCGGTTGCAGCCATTGGTAGTTTTTTGGCTGTCATCTATGTAATTGGACTCCTATCAAATTATTTGCAGGCCTTTCTGTTTACAACAGCCATTCAACGTTTTTCAGAGCGTTTGAGAACAGCGATTGCAGAGAAAATTAATCGTCTTCCATTAGGGTATTTTGATGGATATTCTCAAGGAGATACCTTATCTCGTGTGACCAATGACGTTGACACTGCAGCACAGTACCTCAATCAAAGTCTGGGGACAGTTCTTTCATCCACTTTATTGGTCGTGGCAGTCTTGGTGACCATGTTTGGGATGAACTGGATTTTAGCCTTAGTGACGGTTGTTTCAACCCTTATCGGTTTTGCTTTCGTGTCCGTCTTTATGGGCAAATCACAAGTTTTTTTTAAGAGTCAGCAAAAAGATTTGGCAGCTGTAAATGGTTATGTGGAGGAAATGTACTCTGGCCATAATGTGGTGACCAGTTACAATGCCATCGAGAGTACGAAAGAAGAGTTTGCGACATTAAATAATCGTTTGTATGACAGTATTTGGAAATCTCAGTTTATTTCAGGGATTATGATGCCGATTATGATGTTTATTGGGAACTTTAGCTATGCCTTGGTGATTATCGTTGGTGCAGCCTTGGCTCTGAATGGGCAGATTAGTATCGGGATTATCGTTGCCTTTATGGCCTACGTTCGAATCTTTTCTCAGCCTCTTTCACAAATTGCCCAAGGGATTACTAGTCTTCAGCAGGCTAGTGCAGCCATGGGACGTGTCTTCGAATTCCTAGCTGAAGAGGAAATGGAAGACGAATCCCATAAAGAAAGACAATTGAGCGATATGAAAGGTCAAGTAGTCTTTGATCGAGTCTCCTTTGGTTATACACCAGAGCGAACCATTATTCATGACTTTTCTGCGACCGCTCATGCAGGTCAAAAGGTTGCCATTGTCGGACCGACTGGGGCTGGTAAGACAACCATTGTCAATCTTTTGATGAAGTTCTATGAGATTGATAAGGGAAGTATCCGCATCGATGGCGTGGATACCAAGGAGATGAAGCGTTCGGAAGTACATGATGCCTTTTCAATGGTCTTGCAGGACACTTGGCTCTTTGAAGGGACCATTCGCGACAATCTCATCTATAACCAAACAGGTATTAGTGATGAGCGCGTGATTGAAGCCAGCAAGGCTGTAGGGATTCACCATTTTATCATGACCCTACCAGATGGTTATGATACCGTCTTGGACGATACAGTAACCTTGTCTGTCGGACAAAAACAGCTCTTGACCATTGCTCGTGCTTTGCTGAAAGATGCACCACTCCTAATCCTAGATGAGGCGACTTCTTCTGTTGATACCCGTACAGAGGAATTGATTCAGAAAGCTATGGATCGTTTGATGGAGGGCAGAACTTCCTTTGTCATCGCCCACCGCTTGTCAACCATCCGTAATGCTGATCTGATTCTTGTCATGAAAGATGGAAATATCATCGAGCAAGGAAATCATGATGAGCTGATGGCGCAAGCTGGTTTCTACGCTGACCTCTACAACAGTCAATTTACAGAAGACGAAGCAGAAGAATAAATCGAAAGAAGGCTTGACGGCCTTCTTTTTCTGCACTATACTAGAAGACAAGTGCTTCCCTATAAGCAAAATTTGAGTAAGTGATGAGAAAATATATGAAGAATTATCAAGAATGGTATGACCACATTGCTGGTAAGATTGAAAATAAGCCCTTTCTTCTGAGCTTGTTAAGAACTTTCAATCGGTTCATGACGGTAGTTATGCCTATGATTTATCTAACCTTGTTAGCAACTACCTATCTCCAACAAGGACTTGGGAAACAGGTCGGGATCTATTTGTTTATTCCAGCGTTAGGTTTTGTGATTTTGTCCTTTCTTCGTAAGAAAATCAATGCTCCTAGGCCTTATGAAGTTTGGGAAATTGTACCGCTACTTGACAGAGATAGTCCTGGTCAGTCTATGCCCAGTCGTCATGTCTTTTCAGCAACCATTATCTCCATGGCCTGTTTCCATGCTTGGACTTTGATCGGAATAATCTTGCTTATTTGCTCAGGACTCTTAGCCTTGGTCCGAGTCCTAGGTGGCGTTCATTATCCCAAGGATGTCTTGGTTGGTTATGCTTGCGGACTTGTGTGGGGTGTGCTTTTCTTTCTATTTTGACCTGTAAGTTAATACTCAATGAAAATCAAAGAGCAAACTAGGAAGCTAGCCGCAAGCTGTACTTGAGTACGGTAAGGCGACGCTGACGTGGTTTGAATTTGATTTTCGAAGAGTATAAGGCGGTCCTAGAACCACTTACGTGCCTAAAGTAACCACTTGCTTTTTTGCTCTTGTTTTCTTATTTTGGCTTTGATATAGTAGAGTCAGAAAGGAGATGGAATGAAGTTACGAATCGAGATTGACAGCAATTTAGAGGAAACTGAAATTGTCATCAAGGCAGCGGCTTTGACAGATGAGATTGCGGATTTACAGCGGCTCTTGCAAGAATCCAAGTCTCCTCGGTTGATTTTTTACAAGGGGACGGGTGAATATTATCTGGACTTATCGGAAATTCTCTTCTTTGAGACGGAAGGTAGCAAAATTTATGCCCATACTCAGAAAGATGCCTACGAGGTTCGGCTTAAACTCTATGAGTTAGAGGCTATCCTTCCTCGCTATTTCAGTCGGGTATCCAAGTCAACTATTGCTAATATTCGGCAAATCTATTCGGTGGACAAGTCCTTTTCAGGAACGGGGACCATTTCCTTCTATCAGACCCACAAGGAGGTTCATGTCTCACGGCATTACCAATCCCTCCTAAAAGAAAATCTAAGAAACATGAGGTAAGAAGATGAAAAAGAAAGCATTTGGTATTGTGTTGCTAGTTTTGGCAGCTGTAATATTACTACAAGGAAATTTTGGAATCCCTTCTCTGGGGGGGCAAATTTGGCCCTTGATTGGTATTGCTTTTTTTGCCTACCAATCAGTTGGAGCTTTGTTGCGTCTCCACTTAACTTCAGCCTCTTTTACAGCTTTAGTAGCCTTAATGATTGCTAACCACTTTTATGATATTTTACCGATTCCAAATCAGTCACTATTCTGGGCTAGTATTTTAATCGTACTGGGTGTCAACGCACTTACTCATTCTAACAGAACTTGGAATGGGAAAAAATGGTGGTATGATGGTGAAAAGACCATTCTTACAGATAAGGAAGTCGCTTTTGGGACTGGGACTTTCTACAAGCAAAACCAAGAATTGGTAGAAGACCAAGTAGAAGTTGGTTTTGGCAATGCTAAGATATATTACGACAATGCAGAGATTTTAAGAGATACTGCAACCCTGAAAGTAGAAGTTGGTTTTGGCAATGCAGTTATCTATATTCCCCAACATTGGCGAGTGGATTTGAAGGTGGAAACTTTCTGTGGTGTAGCCAAGGCAGACACTTCTCTAGCTCCAACCAGTAAAACTTTGATTATCCGTGGAGATGTGGCTTTTGGAAAGTTGGGGATTGTCTACGTTAAATAAAAAAATCTTCCAATTCCCTTGCAAAAATGAAGAAAGTGTGATAACATAGTACGGTATGTGGTGCTAGCACATCCGCTATATTAGATCTAATAGGAGGAAAACACAATGGCTAAAGTATGTTACTTTACAGGTCGTAAGACTGTATCAGGAAACAACCGTTCACACGCGATGAACCAAACAAAACGTGCCGTAAAACCAAACCTTCAAAAAGTTACTGTTCTTATCGATGGTAAACCTAAAAAAGTTTGGGCTTCAGCTCGTGCTTTGAAATCAGGTAAAGTTGAACGCGTTTAATAATAAAAGCAAAGGAGACCTTAGGGTCTTTTTTCTTTTATTGTGGGTATAAAATCATTTGAAAAACGGAGTAAATATCCGCTGATACAGTATTCTGCTTTTACACTTGGGCTGAAATATGATAAAATAGAGTATCAACTAGTTGAGGTAAAAAGGATGACTGTAAAAATTAATACAAAAGATGGTCAAATCGAACTAACAGATGAAGTGATTGCAACTGTCGTAGGCGGTGCAACAACTGAGATTTTTGGTGTGGTTGGTATGGCTAGTAAAAATGCCCTCAAAGATAATTTCCAAGCTCTGCTAGGTAAGGAAAATTATTCCAAAGGTGTCGTCGTAAAGGCGGCCGAAGATGGCAGTATTGCAGTTGATGTATATACCGTGTTGAGCTACGGAACAAAGATTAGCGAAGTGTCAAAAAACATTCAAGAGCGTGTTCGTTTTAGTTTGGAAAACCAACTTGGAATTACTGCTCAGACTGTAAATGTCTACATTCAAAATATCAAAGTTGTAGGAGAATAACCGTGTCAAAAATTACTACTAGCTTATTTCAAGAAATGGTGCAGGCTGCATCAACTCGCTTGAATAAGCAAGCTGAATATGTCGATTCATTAAACGTCTTTCCAGTTCCAGATGGAGATACTGGTACAAATATGGGAATGACCATTGAAAATGGTGCTAAGGAAGTTGCAGACAAACCAGCTTCTACTGTTGGAGAGGTAGCAAGCATTCTTGCTAAAGGGCTTTTGATGGGTGCGCGTGGGAACTCAGGAGTTATTACGTCTCAGCTTTTCCGTGGATTTTCACAAGCCATCAAGGATAAAGACGAGTTAACAGGTCAAGACTTGGCCCTTGCCTTCCAATCAGGTGTGGAAGTTGCCTATAAGGCTGTTATGAAACCAGTTGAAGGAACGATTTTGACAGTTTCGCGTGGAGCTGCTATCGGTGCTAAGAAAAAGGCTGAGCAAACAGATGATGCTGTTGAGGTAATGCGTGCAGCCTTGGAAGGTGCTAAAACCGCTCTAGCTAAAACGCCAGATATGCTTCCAGTCTTGAAGGAAGTTGGTGTTGTGGACTCAGGTGGTCAAGGACTGGTCTTCATCTATGAAGGTTTCCTTTCAGCCCTTACTGGCGAATATATTGCATCTGAGGACTTTGTAGCGACTCCGGCCAACATGAGTGAAATGATCAATGCAGAACATCATAAGTCTGTAGCTGGTCATGTAGCGACTGAGGACATTACCTTTGGTTACTGTACTGAAATCATGGTAGCTCTTAAGCAAGGTCCCACCTATGCTAAAGATTTTGACTACGACGAGTTCCGTAACTACTTGAATGAACTTGGGGATTCTCTCCTTGTTGTCAATGATGATGAAATTGTCAAAGTCCATGTCCATACAGAAGATCCAGGTCTTGTTATGCAAGAAGGCCTCAAATATGGTAGCTTGGTCAAGGTAAAAGTTGATAATATGCGTAACCAACACGAGGCACAGGTTGAGAAAGAAGCTGCTCAAGTTAGCAAGCCTGCTGAAGAAAAAGAGTATGCTCTGATTGCTGTAGTGGCTGGTAAAGGTCTAGCAGATATCTTCCGTTCTCAAGGTGTGGATTATGTTATCGAAGGCGGTCAAACCATGAACCCTTCAACAGAAGACTTTATCAAGGCTGTTGAACAGGTCAACGCTCGTAACATCATCTTCCTGCCAAACAACAAAAACATATTCATGGCAGCTCAATCTGCAGCAGAAGTTTTGGAGCAACCAGCAGTAGTGGTGGAAGCTCGCACTCTTCCTCAAGGTTTGACAAGTCTTCTTGCCTTTGATCCAAGCAAGTCCATCGAAGAAAACCAAGAGCGTATGACTGCTGCTCTTAGCGATGTCGTTAGCGGAAGCGTCACAACAGCTGTTCGTGATACAACCATTGATGGCTTAGAAATCCATGAAAATGATAATCTTGGTATGGTGGATGGGAAAATCCTCGTGTCAAACCCTGATATGCACCAAACTTTGACAGAAACATTGAAACATATGTTGGATGAAGATAGTGAAATCGTAACCTTCTATGTCGGTGAAGACGGAAGCGAAGAACTTGCCAATGAAATTGCTCAAGAAATCGCAGAAGAATTCGAAGACGTTGAAGTCGAGATTCACCAAGGTCAACAACCTGTTTACCCATACCTATTTAGTGTAGAATAAGATTAATGAAGGACTGAGAAATCAGTTCTTTTTTATTGTTTAGTAAATGAAATCGATATCTTTTTAATAAAAACAAAAATAACATTCATAAATAAACGTTAAAATAGAAAATTCAGAAAATTTCTTCTTTTGTCTTGAAAAATTTTGAAAAAGTGGTATGATAGTAACAAGTTATTTTTAAGAGGAAAGAAAGGGGAACAATGGAGAAAATCAGTTTAGAATCTCCTAAGACGGGGTCGGACCTAGTTTTGGAAACACTTCGTGATTTAGGAATTGATACCATCTTTGGTTATCCTGGTGGTGCAGTCTTGCCTTTTTATGATGCGATATATAATTTTAAAGGCATTCGCCACATTCTAGGGCGCCATGAGCAAGGTTGTTTGCATGAAGCTGAAGGTTATGCTAAATCAACTGGAAAGTTGGGTGTTGCCGTCGTCACTAGCGGACCGGGAGCAACAAATGCCATTACAGGGATTGCGGATGCCATGAGCGATAGCGTTCCCCTTTTGGTCTTTACAGGGCAGGTAGCGCGAGCAGGGATTGGGAAGGATGCCTTTCAGGAGGCAGACATCGTGGGAATTACCATGCCAATCACTAAGTACAATTACCAAGTTCGTGAGACAGCTGATATTCCGCGTATCATTACGGAAGCTGTCCACATCGCGACTACAGGTCGACCAGGGCCAGTCGTCATTGACCTACCTAAAGACGTATCTGCTTTGGAAACAGACTTCATTTATTCACCAGAAGTGAACCTACCAAGCTATCAACCAACTCTTGAGCCAAATGATATGCAAATCAAGAAAATCTTGAAGCAATTATCCAAGGCTAAAAAGCCAGTCTTGCTAGCTGGTGGTGGAATTAGTTATGCTGAGGCTGCGGCAGAATTAAATGAATTTGCAGAACGCTATCAAATTCCAGTGGTAACCAGTCTTTTGGGACAAGGAACGATTGCAACGAGTCACCCACTCTTCCTTGGAATGGGAGGCATGCATGGGTCATTCGCAGCTAATATTGCCATGACAGAAGCTGATTTTATGATTAGTATTGGTTGCCGTTTTGATGACCGCTTGACAGGAAATCCTAAGACCTTTGCTAAGAATGCCAAGGTTGCTCACATTGATATTGACCCTGCCGAGATTGGCAAGATTATCAGTGCAGATATTCCTGTAGTTGGAGATGCTAAGAAGGCCTTGCAAATGTTGCTGTCAGAACCAACAGTTCATAACAATACTGAGAAATGGATTGAAAAAGTCACTAAAGACAAGAACCGCGTTCGTTCTTATGATAAGAAAGAACGTGTGGTTCAACCGCAAGCTGTTATTGAACGAATTGGTGAATTGACGAATGGAGATGCCATTGTGGTAACAGACGTTGGTCAACACCAAATGTGGACAGCTCAGTATTATCCCTACCAAAATGAACGTCAGTTAGTGACTTCAGGCGGTTTGGGAACGATGGGATTCGGAATTCCAGCAGCAATCGGTGCTAAAATTGCTAACCCAGATAAGGAAGTAGTCTTGTTTGTTGGGGATGGTGGTTTCCAAATGACTAACCAGGAATTGGCTATTTTGAACATTTACAAGGTGCCAATCAAGGTGGTTATGCTGAACAACCACTCACTCGGAATGGTTCGCCAGTGGCAGGAATCCTTCTATGAAGGTAGAACATCAGAGTCAGTCTTTGATACCCTTCCTGATTTCCAACTGATGGCACAGGCTTATGGCATTAAAAACTATAAGTTTGACAATCCTGAGACCTTGGCTCAAGACCTTGAAGTCATCACTGAGGATGTTCCTATGCTAATCGAGGTAGATATTTCTCGTAAGGAACAGGTGTTACCAATGGTACCAGCTGGTAAGAGTAATCATGAGATGTTGGGGGTGAAGTTCCATGCGTAGAATGTTAACAGCAAAACTACAAAATCGTTCAGGAGTCCTCAATCGCTTTACAGGTGTCCTATCTCGTCGTCAGGTTAATATCGAAAGCATTTCTGTTGGAGCGACAGAAGATCCGAATGTATCGCGTATCACCATTATTATTGATGTAGCTTCACATGATGAAGTGGAGCAAATCATTAAGCAACTCAATCGTCAGATTGATGTGATTCGTATTCGAGATATTACAGACAAGCCTCATTTGGAGCGAGAGGTGATTTTAGTTAAGATGTCAGCGCCAGCTGAGAAGCGAGCTGAGATTTTAGCGATTATTCAACCTTTCCGTGCAACAGTGGTAGACGTAGCGCCAAGCTCGATTACCATTCAGATGACTGGGAATGCTGAAAAGAGTGAGGCTCTATTGCGAGTCATTCGACCATACGGTATTCGCAATATCGCTCGTACGGGTGCAACTGGATTTACCCGCGACTAAAAATCCAACTTAAATTTGTTAAACCAGCCTAAAAGGTAATAAATAATAGAAAAGAGAGAAAAACTATGGCAGTTCAAATGGAATACGAAAAAGATGTTAAAGTAGCAGCACTTGACGGTAAAAAAATCGCCGTTATTGGTTATGGTTCGCAAGGACATGCGCATGCTCAAAACTTGCGTGATTCAGGTCGCGATGTCATCATCGGTGTACGTCCAGGTAAATCTTTTGATAAAGCAAAAGAAGATGGATTTGACACTTACACAGTAGCAGAAGCAACTAAATTGGCTGATGTTATCATGATTTTGGCACCAGACGAAATCCAACAAGAACTTTATGAAGCAGAAATCGCTCCAAACTTGGAAGCTGGAAACGCAGTTGGATTTGCTCATGGTTTCAATATCCACTTTGAGTTTATCAAAGTTCCTGCGGATGTAGATGTCTTTATGTGTGCACCTAAAGGACCAGGACACTTGGTACGTCGTACTTATGAAGAAGGATTTGGTGTACCAGCTCTTTACGCTGTATACCAAGATGCAACAGGAAATGCGAAAAACATTGCTATGGACTGGTGTAAAGGTGTTGGAGCTGCTCGTGTAGGTCTTCTTGAAACAACATACAAAGAAGAAACTGAAGAAGATTTGTTTGGTGAACAAGCTGTACTTTGTGGTGGTTTGACTGCCCTTATCGAAGCAGGTTTCGAAGTCTTGACAGAAGCAGGTTACGCTCCAGAATTGGCTTACTTTGAAGTTCTTCACGAAATGAAATTGATCGTTGACTTGATCTACGAAGGTGGATTCAAGAAAATGCGTCAATCAATTTCAAACACTGCTGAGTACGGTGACTATGTATCAGGTCCACGTGTCATCACTGAGCAAGTTAAAGAAAACATGAAAGCTGTCTTGGCGGACATCCAAAATGGTAAATTTGCAAATGACTTTGTAAATGACTATAAAGCTGGACGTCCAAAATTGACTGCTTACCGTGAACAAGCAGCTAACCTTGAAATTGAAAAAGTTGGTGCAGAATTGCGTAAAGCAATGCCATTCGTTGGTAAAAACGACGATGATGCATTCAAGATCTATAACTAATTGATAGAAATCAAGTTGAAGGCGAGTTGGGGGGACCTAACTCGCTTTTATAATCAATTCATCTCTCTTTTTAGAGGAAGGATTGTGATAGTATGAATAGTCTAGGAGAAAAAGATGTTAAGTTCAAAAGATATCATCAAGGCTCACAAGGTCTTGAACGGTGTGGTTGTGAATACCCCACTGGATTATGACCATTATTTATCGGAGAAGTATGGTGCTAAGATTTATTTGAAAAAGGAAAATGCCCAACGTGTTCGCTCTTTTAAAATTCGTGGTGCCTATTATGCTATTTCTCAGCTCAGCAAGGAAGAGCGTGAGCGTGGGGTAGTCTGTGCCTCTGCAGGAAATCATGCGCAGGGAGTTGCCTATACTTGTAATGAGATGAAAATTCCTGCTACTATTTTTATGCCCATTACTACTCCGCAACAAAAGATTGGGCAAGTTCGTTTTTTTGGTGGGGATTTCGTGACCATTAAACTAGTTGGAGATACCTTTGATGCTTCAGCTAAAGCAGCTCAAGAATTTACAGTCTCTGAAAATCGTACCTTTATTGATCCTTTTGATGATGCCCATGTTCAAGCTGGTCAAGGGACAGTTGCTTATGAGATTTTAGAAGAAGCTCGAAAAGAATCGATTGATTTTGATGCTGTCCTGGTTCCTGTTGGTGGTGGTGGTCTCATTGCCGGGGTTTCTACCTATATCAAGGAAACAAGTCCAGAAATTGAAGTCATTGGGGTAGAGGCTAATGGAGCACGTTCCATGAAGGCGGCCTTTGAAGCTGGTGGGCCTGTTAAACTCAAGGAAATTGACAAATTTGCGGATGGGATTGCTGTACAAAAGGTAGGTCAATTGACTTATGAAGCAACTCGTCAACATGTTCAAACCTTAGTAGGTGTCGATGAGGGATTGATTTCTGAAACCTTGATTGACCTCTACTCTAAGCAAGGGATTGTTGCAGAACCTGCTGGAGCGGCTAGTATTGCTTCTTTAGAAGTTTTAGCTGAATATATCAAGGGGAAAACCATTTGTTGTATCATTTCTGGAGGAAATAATGATATCAACCGTATGCCAGAAATGGAAGAACGTGCCTTGATTTATGATGGTATCAAGCATTATTTTGTGGTCAACTTCCCACAGCGTCCAGGGGCTTTGCGTGAGTTTGTAAATGATATCCTGGGACCAAATGATGATATCACACGTTTTGAGTATATCAAACGAGCTAGCAAGGGTACAGGCCCAGTCTTAATTGGGATTGCCTTAGCAGATAAGCATGATTATGCAGGTTTGATCCGTAGAATGGAAGGCTTCGATCCAGCTTATATTAACTTAAATGGTAATGAAACGCTCTATAATATGCTTGTCTGAGGACTAATAAAAAAATATCATATTATTTGCACAACTGATGTATAGGTGTTATAATGAGGGTGAAGAAAGGGGGCGATTCCTATGGACTTAGGAAATCTATCGTGCTATTTCTACTACAACTCACTATAGCACCTATTATTTTTGATTCTGTTTATATTAAGGCGACAGAATTACTTACTATATATAAGGAAATTTTTTGAAATCCTCAATTGTATAGATCCCTAATTTGAATTTTCACTAAATATAATAGGAGTCAGAAAAAATAATCAATGTTTGTGAAATGGTTGCTAGATGAGTTGGCCGAAAAAACTCGTGAGATAAACAATAGTGCTAGACATGAAACAGCTAGTGATACTGTTTTTAAATGACTAGCTGGAAAGCGGGTATGTAATCAGAAGGTGCAAGATTGGACAATGTAAGTAGTACCGGTTGTGAAACGAATAAGATATAGATAAGGACAGGAAAGGAACCAAAGAAGGAGAAAGAAAACGGAATGGTTTAGAGATAGTGTGGAGTGAAAGACTATCTTTAGTGGACTTGTTGATTTAAAAGGAATATATAGAATGAAATAGTAAATCCTGTCTATCCTATTGAGAAACTGGTATTCAGTATACATGAATATTTTTACAAGTTTAAAGTTTAATAATACAATTGTTTTTTAGGAGCGTACTATTGGGTTATAGTAAGTAAAAACCTATATATTATCGGCTTTAAAAAGGAAGTAAGAAGATTCGAAATCATTTGTTTTATTGAATATATGTTTTTTTATTGACAAAAGACATAAAAACGTATAGAATAATATAACGTAAAGAAGAAAATAGGAGAAGAACATGGCTAAGTCAAACTTTGAAAAAGTAGAATCAGTTGTTGGCTGGGTTCGTGATAAGAAAATCACAGGCTACCGTATCTCTAAAGAAACGAATGCGCGTGAAATGTCTATCATTGCTCTAGCGCAGGGTCGTGCAAAAGTAAAAAATATTTCATTTGAAACAGCTCTAGGTTTAATTGATTTCTATGAAAAAAATCATGAAAAATTTGAAGATTAATCTTTGGATAATGGCGGATTCTTGAATAAGGTCTGCCTTTTCATTTTGATACTCAATGAAAATCAAAGAGCAAACTAGGAAGCTAGCCGTAGGCTGCTCAAAGCACTGCTTTGAGGTTGTAAATAAGACTGACAGAGTCAGTAACATATACCTACGGAAAGGCGAAACTGACGTGGTTTGAAGAGATTTTCGAAGAGTATGAGGACAGCAAAAAGACTGCACGATTGATGCAGCCTTTTCTTTTTATTTGAGATAGCGTTGAAGGAACTCTTTTGTACGGTCTTCTTTAGGATTGGTGAAGAGGTCTTCTGGTTTGCCTTCTTCAGCGATTACACCCTTATCCATGAAGATAACACGGTGAGAGACATCACGGGCGAATTCCATTTCGTGGGTTACAACAATCATGGTCAAGCCTTCCTGAGCCAAATCTTGCATGATTTTGAGGACTTCACCAACCATTTCTGGGTCGAGAGCTGATGTTGGTTCATCAAAGAGAATAGCGTCCGGATTCATGGAGAGGGCACGAGCGATGGCTACACGTTGTTTTTGACCACCTGAGAGTTGTTTCGGTTTTGCTTGCCAGTAGCGTTCTCCCATGCCGACCTTTTCAAGGTTTTCTTTGGCAATCTTTTCAGCTTCTGTACGTTCGCGTTTAAGGACAGTCGTCTGAGCGACAATTGTGTTTTCAAGTACGTTAAGATTTTCAAAGAGGTTAAAGGATTGGAACACCATCCCCAACTTTTCACGGTATTGCGTGAGGTCATAGCCTTTTTCGAGAACGTTTTGTCCATGATAAAGGATTTGTCCATCAGTTGGAGTTTCAAGTAGGTTAATGGAGCGTAGGAAGGTTGATTTTCCGCTTCCAGAGCTTCCGATGATAGAGATGACTTCTCCCTTGTGGACAGTGAGTGAAATGTCTTTTAGCACTTCGTTTTGTCCATAGGATTTTTTGAGGTGTTTAATTTCAAGGATTGCTTGTGTCATTATTTCAAATCCTCCGTTTGCATTTGGTTAGCACCTGTAGTATAGGTATCCATGTCCATGCGGCGTTCGATGAAGCGTAGGATACGTGTTATGGTGAAGGTGAGGACAAAGTAAATCACGGCGATGATTGTAAATGTCTGGAAGTATTGATAGGTTTGCGTTGCCACGGTATTTCCTGAGAAATAAAGTTCAACAACAGAGATAACGTTCAATACAGATGTATCTTTGATATTGATGACAAATTCATTACCAGTTGCGGGTAGGATGTTACGAACTACCTGAGGTAGGACAATCTTACGCATGGTTTGGTTATGAGTCATACCAAGAGCAGTCGCAGCTTCAAATTGGCCCTTGTCAACTGCCAGGATACCACCACGGACGATTTCAGTCATGTAGGCACCGGTGTTGATCGAAACGATGAAGATAGCAGCTAGTGTACGGTCAAGGTTGATCCCGAAAGCTTGGGCAGTTCCATAGTAGATAACCATTGATTGAACAATCATTGGTGTACCACGGAAAATTTCAATGTAGACATTGAGAACCCATCCGACTAGTTTTTGCAGGCCATAAATGGCTTTGTTTTCAGAGAGAGGAGCAGTACGGAAGACACCAATCGCAAGACCGATAATGAGACCTATGATGGTTCCGACGATAGAGATTAAAAGAGTGATACCAGCACCGCGCAAAAGTTGTTGCCAGTTTTCAGAAAGAATTTTAGCGACTTGGTTAAAGAAACTACTGCTAGTCTCTTCAGTTGTTGTAGCTTCGGCAGGTTGCTCCTTGATCATACGGTCCATCAAGGCAACTTGGTCATCTTTAGAAATGGTTTCAATGCTGGCATTGATTTGGCTAATACGAGTGTCATCTTTACGAAGTCCAATGGCAATAGCAGTATCTTCTTCTCCTGTCTTGAAACCTGGTTCTACTTGGACCATCTTGAACTTAGAGTTAGCAGCTTCGGCAGTCAGAGCTTCTGGGCGTTCAGAAACATAGGCATCAATGACACCAGCCTCAAGAGCTTGGCGCATTTGAGCGAAGTCTCCCATAGCTGTTTCTTTTTTAGCGCCTGAGATTTGTGAGATCAAGTCATAAAGGTAAACACCTTGTTGAGAAGTGATTTTCGCACCATTAAAGTCATCCAAAGATTTAGCATTTGCATAGGCAGAATCTTTTTTGACAAGTAGGACAGGCTCGCTAGTGTAGTAGCTGCTTGAAAAGGCGATTTCTTGTTTGCGTTCAGCGGTTGGACTCATACCTGCGATAATCATGTCAATCTTACCGGAAGTAAGGGCAGGGACTAGACCTTCCCACTTGGTCTTAACAACCAAAGGTTCTTTGCCTAAGTCCTTAGCGATTTTCTTGGCAATTTGGACATCGTATCCATTGGCATACTGGTTGGTTCCATCGATTTTGACAGCTCCATTGCTATCATCATCCTGGGTCCAGTTAAAGGGAGCATATGCTGCTTCCATCCCGATGCGTAAATATTCATCAGCTTGAGCAACATTGACAAGTCCTAGCATCAGCAAGAGACTTGTGAAAATAGATAAGTATATTTTTCTCATGATTTCTCCTATTTCTAATCTATTAAAAAATAACTGTCTCCTATTTTATCGAAAAAAACTCTATTTTTCAATATGGGTAAGCCCTTACTTGAGAAAAAATGATATAATGATAGCAAAGATAAAAAGGGGGCTTGTTTGATGAAAAAAACTTTTTTCTTACTAGTGTTAGGCTTGTTTTGCCTTCTGCCACTCTCTGTTTTTGCCATTGATTTTAAGATAAACTCTTATCAAGGTGATTTGTATATTCATGCAGACAATACGGCAGAATTTAGACAGAAGATAGTTTATCAGTTTGAGGAGGACTTTAAGGGCCAAATCGTGGGACTTGGACGTGCTGGCAAGATGCCTAGCGGATTTGACATTGACCCTCATCCAAAGGTTCAGGCATCGAAAAATGGTGCTGAACTGACAGATATTACTAGCGAAGTGACAGAAGAAGCGGATGGTTATACTGTCAAAGTCTATAATCCAGGTCAGGAGGGTGACACAGTTGAAGTTGACCTTGTCTGGAACTTAAAGAACTTGCTTTTTCTTTATGATGATATCGCTGAATTAAATTGGCAACCTCTGACAGATAGTTCAGGGGCTATTGGAAAGTTTGAATTTCGTGTAAGGGGAGATAAGGGGGCTGAAAAACTCTTTTTCCATACAGGGAAACTTTTTAAAGAAGGAACGATTGAAAAGAGTAACCTTGATTATACTATTCGTTTAGATAATCTTCCGTCTAAGCGTGGAGTTGAATTGCACGCCTACTGGCCTCGAAGTGCTTTTGCTAGCGATACGGATCAGGGCTTGAAAGGGAATCGTTTAGAGGAGTTTAATAAGATAGAAGACTCGATTGTTAGAGAAAAAGAGCAGAGTAAACAACTCGTTACTTGGGTGTTTCCTTTGATACTTTCCATTTCCTTGTTATTGAGTGTCTGCTTCTATTTTATTTATAGAAGAAGGACCACTCCTTCAGTCAAATATGCCAAAAATCATCGTCTCTATGAGCCACCAATGGAATTAGAGCCTATGGTTTTATCGGAGGCTGTCTACTCGACCTCCTTGGAGGAAGTGAGTCCCTTAGTCAAGGGGGCTGGCAAATTCACCTTTGATCAACTGATTCAAGCTACCTTGCTAGATGTGATAGACCGTGGGAATGTTTCTATTATTTCAGAAGGAGATGCAGTTGGCTTGAGGCTAGTAAAAGAAGATGGTTTGTCAAGCTTTGAGAAAGACTGTCTAAATCTGGTTTTTTCAGGCAAAAAAGAAGAAACTCTTTCCAATTTGTTTGCGGATTACAAGGTATCTGATAGTCTTTATCGTAGAGCAAAAGTCTCTGATGAAAAACGGATTCAAGCAAAGGGGCGTCAGCTCAAATATTCTTTTGAAGAAGTATTGAAAGAGATGCAAGAAGGAGTGAGAAATCGAGTTACCTTCTGGGGGCTTCCGGATTATTATCGTCCCTTGACTGGTGGAGAAAAGGCCTTGCAGGTGGGGATGGGACTCTCCACTATCTTGCCCTTATTTATTGGATTTGGTTTGTTCTTGTACAGTTTAGATGTTCATGGCTATCTTTACCTCCCCTTACCAATACTTGGTTTTCTAGGTTTGGTTTTGGCTGTTTTCTATTATTGGAAGCTTCGATTAGATAATCGTGATGGTGTTCTGAATGAAGCAGGAGCAGAGGTCTACTATCTCTGGACCAGTTTTGAAAATATGTTGCGTGAGATTGCACGACTGGATCAGGCAGAATTGGAAAGTATTGTAGTCTGGAATCGCCTCTTGGTTTATGCGACCTTATTTGGCTATGCGGATAAGGTCAGTCATTTGATGAAGGTTCATCATATTCAAGTGGAAAATCCAGACATTAACCTCTATGTAGTGTATGGCTGGCACGGTATGTTTTATCATTCAAGCGCGCAAATGAGCCATTATGCCAGCATCGCAAACACAGCAAGCACCTACTCCGTATCTTCTGGAAGTGGAAGTTCTGGTGGTGGCTTCTCTGGGGGCGGAGGCGGTGGCAGTATCGGTGCCTTTTAAAGAGAGCTAAAATATGCTATAATGGAAGATAGAAAAAGGAGTAATCTATGTATCTTATTGAAATTTTAAAATCTATCTTCTTCGGGATTGTTGAAGGAATTACGGAATGGTTGCCGATTTCCAGTACAGGTCACTTGATTTTAGCAGAGGAATTTATCCAATACCAAAATCAAAATGAAGCCTTTATGTCTATGTTTAATGTCGTGATTCAGCTTGGTGCTATTTTAGCAGTTATGGTGATTTACTTTAACAAGCTCAATCCTTTCAAACCGACTAAGGACAAGCAGGAAGTTCGTAAGACTTGGAGACTGTGGTTGAAAGTTCTTGTAGCTACTTTACCTTTACTTGCCGTCTTTAAATTTGATGATTGGTTTGATACCCACTTCCATAATATGGTTTCAGTTGCTCTCATGTTGATTATCTATGGGATTGCCTTTATCTATTTGGAAAAGCGCAATAAAGCGCGTGCTATCGAACCAAGTGTGACAGAGTTGGATAAGCTTCCTTATACGACAGCTTTCTATATCGGACTCTTCCAAGTTCTTGCTCTTTTACCAGGGACTAGCCGTTCAGGTGCAACGATCGTCGGTGGTTTATTGAATGGAACCAGTCGTTCTGTTGTGACAGAATTTACCTTCTATCTAGGGATTCCTGTTATGTTTGGAGCTAGTGCCTTAAAGATTTTCAAATTTGTGAAAGCAGGACAGCTCTTGAGCTTTGGGCAATTGTTCTTGCTCTTGGTTGCGATGGGAGTCGCCTTTGCAGTCAGCATGGTCGCTATTCGTTTCTTGACAAGTTATGTGAAAAAACACGACTTCACTCTTTTCGGTAAATACCGTATTGTACTCGGTAGTGTCTTGCTACTGTATAGCTTTGTTCGTTTATTTGTATAAGAAAAACCTTGAAGGGTAAGCTCTTCAAGGTTTTAAAATCCAGTCACGGTAATCCCCAACAGGCGGACACCTCTTTCTTTCTCATCTAACTCTTCATATAGTTGCAGGGCTATTTGGCTTATCTGACTAGCATCCTGTGTTTTTTGAGGCAGACTTTTTCGTTTGGTAAGAGTTGAAAAGTCCTCGTAGCGGATTTTCAAAATGACAATTTTACCAGCTTTTTCTTGCTGACTGAGATTGAGAGCGACTCTTTCTGATAGGAGAGCCAGCTCTTTTTTGATATCTTCCTCGGCACGGAGAATCTTTCCATAGGTTTTTTCCTTGCCGATTGATTTACGGATGCGATTGGATTTGACGGGGGAATTGTGAATACCACGAGCCTTTCGATAAAGGTCATAGCCCAGTCTGCCAAAACGGTCTATTAGAGTCACTTCAGGGATTTCAAGTAGATCAGCGCCGGTAAAAACGCCCATTTGATGAAGTCTTTCCACCGTCTTTTTTCCTACTCCATGAAACTTGGAAATATCCATTTGTGTGAGGAAATCCTCAGCCTGGTCAGGCAGAATCACCGTCAGACCATGTGGCTTTTGATAATCACTAGCCATTTTAGCTAAGAATTTGTTGTAAGAAACGCCAGCGGAAGCAGTTAGATGGAGTTCTTGCCAGATATCTTTTTGAATAAGGCGGGCAATTTTGACCGCTGACTTGATGCCGAGTTTATTTTCTGTTACATCCAAATAGGCTTCGTCAATGCTCATGGGTTCAATCAAATCTGTATAACGCTTAAAGATAGCTCGAATCTGGAGTCCCACAGCTTTATATTTTTCATAATTTCCTGAGATAAAAACAGCCTGGGGACAACGTTCGTAGGCTTCTTTAGAACTCATGGCTGAATGTACACCAAAAGCTCGCGCCTCATAGCTACAAGTAGAAACGACACCACGCCCACCTGTTTGCCTAGGGTCGCTTCCGATAATGACAGGTTTTCCTCTGAGTTTAGGATTATCCCTGATTTCTACCGCAGCAAAAAAGGCATCCATGTCAATATGGATGATTTTTCTTGACAAATCATTTAACAAAGGAAAAATCAACATGCCTAGCCCCCTTTTTACCGCTTATTTTCTTTTATTATACCCTTTTTTCTGAAAAAAAGAAAAAAGGACTTTATTTTTTCAAAAATATACTACAGTTTGGGATAAAACGCAGACTGTTTTAGAAAAGAAAGTGTAAAAATAGGGATTTACCACTTGTTGAAAACGATTACTGTATGGTATACTTATCTCATGAATGTAACAGATGGCTGTTACTAGAAAGAAAAAAGAGGACATTAACATGGTTGTTAAGACAGTTGTTGAAGCACAAGATATTTTTGACAAAGCTTGGGAAGGCTTCAAAGGCGTAGATTGGAAAGAAAAAGCAAGTGTATCACGCTTTGTACAAGCTAACTACACACCTTACGATGGAGACGAAAGCTTCCTTGCAGGACCAACAGAACGTTCACTTCACATCAAAAAAATTGTAGAAGAAACTAAGGCACACTACGAAGAAACTCGTTTCCCAATGGACACTCGTCCAACATCTATTGCTGACATTCCAGCAGGATTTATCGATAAAGAAAATGAAGTTATCTTCGGTATCCAAAACGATGAACTCTTCAAATTGAATTTCATGCCAAAAGGTGGTATCCGTATGGCTGAAACTACTTTGAAAGAAAATGGATACGAACCAGATCCAGCTGTTCACGAAATCTTTACTAAATACGTAACAACAGTTAACGACGGTATCTTCCGTGCTTACACTTCAAACATCCGTCGCGCTCGTCACGCTCACACTGTAACTGGTCTTCCAGATGCATACTCACGCGGACGTATCATCGGTGTTTACGCACGTCTTGCTCTTTACGGTGCAGACTACTTGATGCAAGAAAAAGTAAACGACTGGAATGCAATCGAAGAAATCGATGAAGAAACAATCCGTCTTCGTGAAGAAATCAACCTTCAATACCAAGCATTGCAACAAGTTGTTCGCTTGGGTGACCTTTACGGAGTTGATGTTCGCAAACCAGCGATGAACGTTAAAGAAGCTATCCAATGGGTTAATATCGCTTTCATGTCTGTCTGCCGTGTTATCAACGGTGCTGCTACATCTCTAGGTCGTGTGCCAATCGTATTGGACATCTTTGCAGAACGTGACCTTGCTCGTGGTACATTTACTGAATCAGAAATCCAAGAATTCGTTGATGATTTCGTTATGAAACTTCGTACAGTTAAATTTGCTCGTACAAAAGCTTACGACCAATTGTACTCAGGTGACCCAACTTTCATCACAACTTCTATGGCTGGTATGGGTAACGACGGTCGTCACCGTGTTACTAAGATGGACTACCGTTTCTTGAACACTCTTGATAACATCGGTAACTCACCAGAACCAAACTTGACAGTTCTTTGGACTGACAAATTGCCATACAACTTCCGTCGCTACTGTATGCACATGAGTCACAAACACTCTTCTATCCAATACGAAGGTGTGACAACAATGGCTAAAGACGGATATGGTGAAATGAGCTGTATCTCATGCTGTGTGTCTCCACTTGACCCAGAAAATGAAGAACAACGCCACAACATCCAGTACTTCGGTGCGCGTGTAAACGTATTGAAAGCCCTTCTTACTGGTTTGAACGGTGGTTACGACGATGTTCACAAAGACTACAAAGTATTTGACATCGAACCAATCCGTGACGAAGTTCTTGAATTCGAATCAGTTAAAGCTAACTTTGAAAAATCTCTTGACTGGTTGACTGACACTTATGTAGATGCTTTGAATATCATCCACTACATGACTGATAAGTACAACTATGAAGCTGTTCAAATGGCCTTCTTGCCAACTAAACAACGTGCAAACATGGGATTCGGTATCTGTGGATTTGCTAACACTGTTGATACATTGTCAGCTATCAAATACGCTACAGTTAAACCAATCCGTGACGAAAATGGCTACATCTACGATTACGAAACAATCGGTGAATACCCACGTTGGGGTGAAGATGACCCACGTTCAAACGAATTGGCAGAATGGTTGATCGAAGCTTACACAACTCGTCTACGTAGCCACAAACTTTACAAAGACGCTGAAGCTACAGTATCACTTTTGACTATCACATCTAACGTTGCTTACTCTAAACAAACTGGTAACTCACCAGTCCACAAAGGTGTATACCTCAACGAAGATGGTTCTGTGAACTTGTCTAAACTTGAATTCTTCTCACCAGGTGCTAACCCATCTAACAAAGCTAAAGGTGGTTGGTTGCAAAACTTGAACTCACTTTCTAGCCTTGACTTTAGTTATGCAGCTGATGGTATCTCATTGACTACACAAGTATCACCTCGCGCTCTTGGTAAGACTCGTGACGAACAAGTTGATAACTTGGTAACAATCCTTGATGGTTACTTTGAAAACGGTGGACAACACGTTAACTTGAACGTTATGGACTTGAACGATGTTTACGAAAAGATCATGTCAGGTGAAGACGTTATCGTACGTATCTCTGGATACTGTGTAAACACTAAATACCTCACTCCAGAACAAAAAACTGAATTGACACAACGTGTCTTCCACGAAGTTCTTTCAATGGATGACGCATTGAGCTAATCAAGTTCTTAAATAATGAAAAGGAACCCTCGGTCAAACGACTGAGGGTTGTTTTTGGGTTCTGATACTCTTCGAAAATTTCTTCAAACCACGTCAGCTTTATCTGCAACCTCAAAGTGGTGCTTTGAGCAATCTGTGGCTAGCTTCCTAGTTTTCTCTTTGATTTTCCTTGAGTATTAAATATTTTAAGTCATTCTCTGAAGTGTCGTACTTGGTTAAAAAGAGTTGGTTGAGTTGAGGAAATAATTAAAAATAAAAATACCACACTTTGTAAGGAAACAAGGTGTGGTTGCATTTTATCTCTTAGACCAGGTTCTCTTCATAAAGAGAAGGAGGATTGGGTATATCTCCAAACGACCTGCAATCATAGCAAAGGAGAGGAGAATTTTTGAGATAGGGCTAAAGATTGAGAAACTAGATGTCGTTCCTAGAATAGGTCCGATATTATTGAAACAGCTAAAGACAGCGCTGGTAACGACCAGGAAATCATTGCTATCGAGGCTGACAATAAAGATAAGCGCTAGCAAAATCATTGAATAGATGACAAAGTACTTGAGAATCTTATGCTGGGTATCTTTGTCAATCACTGTTTTATTAACATGGAGAGTCAAAACACGGTGGGGCGATAGGATTGACAAAATTTGGTTTTTGGCAATTTTTGAAAGGATAAGGCCTCGAATAACCTTGAGTCCACCTGCGGTTGATCCAGCAGAACCACCAATTCCCATGAGGAGGAGAAGGATAAACTGGGAGAAGAGGGGCCAGTTGGTAATATCTCCGTAACCAAAACCAGTTGTCGTAATGATATTGGAAACTTGGAAGAAGGCCATTTCAAAACTCTTTGAAAATCCCGGGTAGAGGTAGAGAGTATTAAGGCTAATCAAGCCTGTAGAAACCAGAACAATGACCAAGTAAGCTCGAAGTTCTTCATCTCCAAAGAAGGCCTTGACGCGACGGAGCATGAGGTAGTAGTAGAGGTTGAAATTTACTCCAAAAACCAGAACTCCTATACTAACTAGATAGGTAATCAGTGAGCTGCCATAGTGAGCAATTCCATCGTTATAGACGGTAAAACCCCCTGTACCCGCAGTACCCATGGCAATGACAAAACTATCAAATAGGGGCATGCCAGCCAGATAATAGATGATGACAAAGAGGGAGAAGAGAGCCAGATAGAGGAGATAGAGAATCTGGGCAGTATTTTTGAGTTTGGATACAACCTTACCAAAGACGGGACCAGGAACCTCAGCCTTCATCACTTCTAGGTGGCTATTTTTGGCATTATCCATAATAGCAAGTGCAAAAACAAGCACTCCCATCCCTCCAATCAAGTGGGTAAAACTTCGCCAGAAGAGGAGGGAACGACTGAGGACCGAAACGTCGTTCAGAATAGTTGCTCCAGTAGTTGTAAAGCCCGAACTGATTTCAAAAAAGGCATCGATAACGCTGGGAATTTGCCCAGCAAAAACAAAGGGGAGACCGCCAAAGAAAGACCAAAGGATCCAACAGAGGGCCACAATCAAGATTCCCTCCTTGGCATAAATCCGTTGATTTTTTGGCTTTTGTAAAATTCCTGAACCGCCTAGTAATACGAGAATCCCTATTGTTGAAAAGAGGGCTGTAAAGACTTGGCTCGATTCACGGTAATAGATAGCAACAGCTACAGGAACCAAGAGGAGAACAGCTTCAATCAAAAGTAATTTTGAAAGGAGGTAACGAATCATACTTTTATTCATTTCTTACCTCGCGATTAAGTCATAAATCTTGGTGATGTTTGGCAACAAGGTTGTTACTAGGAGCTTGTCTCCAACTTCCAACATATCCTCCCCAGTTGGAAAAATAGTCTTACCCTTTCGAATAATGGCTGCAATAAGAACCCCTTTTTTCAATTTCAGTTGAGAAAGAGGTTTGGCAGTCATTTTATTAGCTTCCTTAATATGGAATTGCAGGGTTTCGATTTGACCATTGGCTAGATGGTGCATGGCTTGAAGGTCTGAATACTGGGCATTAACACGACCGCGAATAAAGTGCATGATTGTATCTACAGCGATGCTTTTAGGTGTGATGATACTTGAAAAATCAGGCGCATTGATGATCTCGAGGAGACTGGTACGATTGACCTTGGTGATATTTTTCTGTACACCTACCCTGTCAAGGAACATAGAAGTAATCAGATTTTCTTCATCGACTCCTGTTAGGGTCGCAACGGCATCATAGTTTTGAGCACTTTCTTCCAGTAGGATGTCTTTTGCGGTCCCATCTCCTTGAACGATGTAGAGATTTGGGAATTTCTCGCTAAAGAAGCTGGCGATCTCAGGATTGATTTCAATAACCTTGGTATCGATTCGACTATCTTTGAGGATACCTAGAAGATAATAAGCGATTCTTCCAGCCCCGATGATGAGAAGGCTCTTCACAGCACGTGATTTGAAATAATTATGGAAGAGCATCATATCAACACGGTTACCAGTGACAAAGATTCTATCTTTATCCTGTATGGTCATGTCACCACTTGGGATGATAATTTGATGATCTCTTTCTATCGCACATACAATGACATTGCCAAATTTTTTACGAAAATCAGAAATGGGCATTTGGCAAAGACCACTGGAGGATTTAACAGTGAATTCCATCAAGCTGACCCGTCCACCAAAGAAACGTTCGACAGATAGGGCGTTGGGGAAGTCGATGATATTGGCAATGGCGCGGGCAGCCAAGAGTTCAGGATTAACGATAAGAGAAAAACCGAGAATATTCTTTTCTTTGAAATAAGAGTTAGAGTATTCAGGATTGCGCACCCGAACGATGGTCTCTTTAGCTCCCATTTTTTTGGCTAGAACGGCTGCAATCATGTTCACTTCATCGTATTCAGTCAGGGCGATAAAGATATCACAATCCTGGACACTTGCTTGTTCAAGAATGGTGAAATCAGCTCCGTTGCCAAGGATACCCATGATATCAAAGCGATTGACAATATGATTGAGGACGGCTTCGTCTTGCTCAATCAGCAAAACATCATGCTTTTCTGCAACCAAGGAGCGACAGAGGGCAAAACCAACTTTTCCCCCTCCGACAAGGATAATTTTCATATTAAAACCTACTTTTTCATGATGTAACTATCATACCTTTTTTCAAGAAAAAATGCACCTACTAGCTAATAACCAGAGTTTTTAGTAGGAAATTTGCTATAAGGTAAAACTATACCCTAATCAATTGAAATAGCTATTAGCACCTTTCTCTGAAATATGGTATGATAAAGGATATACAAGGAGATAAAATGAATAATAATTTACTGGTATTACAATCAGACTTTGGTCTGGTTGATGGTGCGGTATCGGCTATGATTGGAGTGGCTTTAGAAGAATCTCCAACCTTAAAAATTCATCATTTGACGCACGATATCACGCCTTATAATATTTTTGAGGGGAGTTACCGTCTCTTTCAGACGGTGGATTACTGGCCTGAGGGAACGACATTTGTATCGGTTGTCGATCCAGGTGTCGGCTCGAAACGTAAGAGTGTGGTTGCCAAGACTGCAAAAAATCAATACATTGTCACGCCAGATAATGGGACGCTTTCTTTTATCAAGAAACACGTTGGCATTGTAGCTATTCGTGAAATTTCTGAGGTAGCTAATAGGCGTCAAAACACAGAGCATTCTTATACCTTCCACGGTCGTGATGTCTATGCCTATACTGGTGCTAAACTGGCTAGTGGTCACATTAGTTTTGAGGAAGTGGGGCCAGAGCTCAGTGTGGATCAGATTGTGGAGCTTCCAGTCGTAGAGACCATCATTGAAGATCATCTGGTGAAGGGAGCTATTGATATTCTGGATGTGCGTTTTGGTTCGCTTTGGACCTCTATCACGCGAGAAGAGTTTTACAAGCTGGAACCAGCATTCGGTGACCGTTTTGAAGTGACTATCTATCATGCAGATATGCTGGTCTATCAAAATCAGGTTGTCTATGGCAAATCATTTGCGGATGTGAGAATTGGGCAACCCATCCTTTACATCAACTCTCTCTATCGTTTAGGTCTAGCAATTAACCAAGGTTCCTTTGCCAAAGCTTACAATGTGGGTGTCGGTTCATCTTGGACCATTGAAATAAAGAAAATAGAAGGATAAAATAGGAGAATAAATAGTATGGAAATCAAATTTACAATTAAACAAGTTGTTGCTGTCGGAATTGGCGCTGCCCTCTTTGTCGTTATCGGGATGATTAACATTCCGACCCCTGTTCCAAATACAAGCATCCAACTTCAGTATGCGGTACAAGCGCTACTTTCTATTATTTTTGGACCGATTATCGGTTTGCTTGTCGGGTTGATTGGTCATGCAATCAAGGACTCTCTTGCTGGTTACGGTCTGTGGTGGACTTGGATTATCGCTAGTGGGCTCTTTGGTCTAGCTGTGGGACTATTTAGAAAGTACGTTCGCGTGAGCAATGGTGTTTTTGAATGGAAGGATATTGTCATTTTTAACCTCATTCAACTACTTGCAAATGCTCTTGTTTGGGGTGTCTTGGCACCACTTGGAGATGTTGTGATTTATCAAGAAGCGGCAGAAAAAGTATTTGCCCAAGGGATTGTTGCGGGAATTGCTAATGGTGTATCTGTAGCTATTGCAGGAACTCTTCTCTTGATTGCCTATGCAGGAACTCAAACTCGTGCAGGAAGTTTGAAAAAGGACTAAAATGATGGGGAAGGCTGGGCAACCAGTCTTTTTCGATGTTTATAGATTAGTTAGGCAAGTAAGCTGGGATAGGAATCTTTTTGGTGCTAAGATTTTAAGAGAAGAGACTGCAAGAAGGGCTTGATTTATGATAAAATAGAAGTCTAAGAAGCGAATGAAGAGAGTAAGATGAAAGAAGCTATAATTGAGTGGAAGGATTTCTCTTTCCGGTATGAAACACAACAAGAACCGACCTTGCAAGGGGTGGACTTGACCATTCACAAGGGAGAGAAAGTCTTAATTGTTGGACCATCTGGGTCAGGTAAGTCTACCTTGGGTCAATGTTTGAATGGGATTATTCCCAATATTTACAAGGGTCAGATGTCTGGAGAATTTTTGATCAAGGGGCAAGCAGCCTTTGATATGAGCATCTACGATAAATCTCATCTGGTCAGTACAGTTTTGCAGGATACAGATGGGCAGTTTATCGGTCTGTCCGTGGCAGAGGATTTGGCTTTTGCTCTGGAAAATGATGTGACAGCTCTAGATGAGATGAAAAATCGTGTTCATAAATGGGCTGAAAAGCTGGATCTTCTCCCTTTACTAGCTCAGCGGCCTCAGGATTTGTCAGGTGGACAAAAGCAGCGGGTCAGTCTGGCTGGTGTCTTGATTGATGAAAGTCCGATTCTCTTGTTTGATGAGCCACTCGCCAATCTGGATCCCAAGTCAGGTCAGGATATTATCGAATTGATTGACCAGATTCATAAGGAAGAGGGAACGACGACACTTATTATTGAGCATCGTTTGGAGGATGTTCTGCATCGCCCTGTGGATCGGATTGTCTTGATCAATGATGGTCGTATTCTCTTTAATGGGAGCCCTGACCAGCTACTGGCGACTGATTTATTGACCCAAAATGGAATTCGAGAACCCCTTTATCTAACCACTCTCCGTCAATTGGGTGTGGATTTAGCCAAGGAAGAACAATTAGCAAATCTGGATAACTTGTCTATCTCAAAAGGCCAGATTCAGTTGCGGACGGAACTGGTAAAAGAAACCCCAGAATTGCAGTCACTCTTTAGACTAGAGGATGTGTCGTTTTCTTATGATGATAGACCGATTTTAAAGTCCCTACATTTGGATATTAAAAAGGGTGAAAAGATTGCCATTGTCGGGAAAAATGGGGCTGGGAAATCAACCCTAGCCAAGGCCTTAAGTAGCTTTATTCAGACGGAAGGTCGCTATCTGTGGGAAGGGCAGGATATCAAAGAAGATTCTGTTGCAGAGAGGGCGGAACGAGTAGGCTATGTGCTGCAAAATCCCAATCAAATGATTTCAACCAATATGATTTTTGATGAGGTGGCTCTGGGACTACGTTTGAGAGGTGTGGACGAGCAGGAAATTGAAACGAGAGTCTATGAAACCTTGAAAATCTGTGGTCTCTATGAATTCCGTAATTGGCCTATTTCTGCCCTGTCATTTGGTCAGAAAAAACGTGTCACCATTGCTTCAATTTTGGTCTTGGGGGCTGAAATTATCCTCTTAGATGAACCAACTGCAGGTCAAGACCAGAAGAACTATACTGAGATTATGGAATTTCTTGAAGAACTGCATCAACAAGGGCATACGATTGTCATGATTACCCATGATATGCAATTGATGCTGGATTATTCAGACCGAGCCCTTGTCATGGTGGATGGGGAACTGATTGCCGATACCGATCCAGCCAGTCTTTTGAGCAATCCTGAGCTGTTAATAAAAGCCAACCTAAAAGAAACTTCAATCTTCAACTTGGCCAATAAACTAGACGTGGATCCACTTGCTTTAACGGCATTTTACAAAGAAAGGAGAGAAGGATGCAAGCTAAATTAATTGGTTACCAGCATAGAGATACTGTGATTCATCGCTTGTCAGGAGCTGGGAAACTTCTCTTTTTCATTCTCGTGTCATTGGCGGCCATGATTAGCTATGATACCAGACTGCTTGTTTTGATTGCTATTTTTTCGGTCTTTCTCCTCTATTTGTCAGAAATCCATTTCAAAGATGTTTCCTTTGTAGCCGTTTTTGCGACGGTATTTGCCGTTTTAAATGTCTTGATGGTCTATCTCTTTTCTCCTGAATATGGGGTTGGACTTTACGGAGAGAGAAGTGTGATTTGGCAGGGAATCGGTAGCTACACGATAACGAGCCAAGAACTCTTTTACTTGTTGAATTTAATTATTAAGTATATATGCACCATTCCTTTAGCAATTATTTTTTTAATGACCACTCATCCTAGTCAGTTTGCTTCTAGCCTTAATCAAATTGGGGTATCTTACAAAATTGCCTATTCTGTCAGTCTGACCTTGCGCTATATTCCAGATTTGCAGGAAGAATTCTTTACTATCAAGATGTCTCAGGAGGCGCGTGGGATGGAATTATCCAAGAAAGCTTCTCTCATGCAACGAATCAAAGGAAATCTGCGCATCATTACTCCCTTGATTTTTAGCTCGTTAGAACGCATTGATACCATCGCGACCGCCATGGAGCTTCGCCGCTTTGGGAAAGAGAAAAAACGCACTTGGTATAGTTATCAGGCCTTGAAAAAAGGAGACTATCTTACCTTGGTCTTGGCAGCCTTGTTTTTAGTAGCTAGTTTACTACTTATCTTGCAGAATCAGGGACGATTTTACAACCCTTGGAAATAGCTTGAAAAAATTGAAAAAATCAAGTCGTTTCTATTGACAATGATTCTGAAAGTGTTATACTAAGAAAGTAGTTTCGCTGATTTACTTCAAACCTGTTGTGAGGTAAGTTAACGATGCCTTAACCACGCTGTTTGCTGAGCTTGACTCCGGGCAGTGTGGCTATTTTTTTGCAATGGTAAAAGGAAGCAAGTCATGACAAATCACATTGTATTATTTGAACCACAAATTCCACAAAATACAGGCAATATCGCGCGTACTTGCGCTGCGACCAATTCTCCCCTCCACATCATCAAGCCAATGGGCTTTCCTATTGACGACCGCAAGATGAAGCGAGCTGGATTGGATTATTGGGATAAGCTAGAGATTTATTTTTACGAGAGTTTAGAAGATTTCATGTCTCAGATGAAGGGCAAACTCTATCTGATTTCGAAATTCGCGGAAAAAGTCTATTCTGAGGTGGATTTATCGACTGATGAAGACTATTATTTTCTCTTTGGACGTGAAGACAAGGGCTTGCCTGAGGACTTTATGCGAGAACATCCTGAAAAGGCTCTCCGTATTCCTATGAATGATGAACATGTCCGCAGTCTCAATGTGTCTAATACCGTCTGCATGATTGTCTATGAGGCTCTTCGCCAGCAGAATTTTGCAGGTCTTGAGCTTGTTCATACCTATGAAGTGGATAAATTGAAATAAAAAATGAAAATGAAAATGAACAAAATGCTTGCGCTTGCAAGCGTTTTTTGTTATGATAAAAGAGTCTTCAGGGCAGGGTGTGATTCCCGACCGGCGGTAAATTTGACTAGCTATTTTAGCTTTCTCGTCGTTGTCTTGTCTCGATATACTTTAAGTATTATCTTCGACTGCGACGCCTAGATAAATCTAAAATATCTTAGCCAAATAAGTCCGCGAGCGCAAGCTGATGTGGTGAGATTCCACAACCGACAGTATAGTCTGGATGGGAGAAGACGAAAGAATAGCTTTGTCTGTTCTGATAGATTTATAACCAAATTGTAACCGCTTGCTTGGGTTTCCTTAATAGAGTAAGAGGGAACTTTTGGGATATAAAAAGTGAGAATAGATAGAGGAATCCTTTCTAACTTCTTCTGATTTTATAGAAAATTGGAGGAACCTGTTATGACAAACACACGTCGACTTTCGACCATTGCGATTTTATCAGCTATCTCATTTGTGCTGATGTACTTTGACTTTCCGCTTTTGCCAGCGGCGTCCTTCCTCAAGATCGAATTTAGTATCTTGCCAGTCCTTGTGGGCTTGGTGGTCATGGATTTGCCTGCTGCTCTAGGAATTCTCTTGCTTCGCTCACTCTTGAAATTGCTTCTTAATAGTCAAGGAGTGAATACTTACATTGGTTTGCCGATGAATATCGTAGCTTTGGGAGTTTTTGTCATCGTATTTGCTTTGATTTGGAAAAAGGAACGGACAACCCTTCGTTTCCTACTAGGCTCTCTAGCTGGAACTATTGGCTTGACCGTGGCTATGTTGGTTCTCAACTATGTTTACGCTGTTCCTTTGTACGCTAAGTTTGCTAACTTTGATATTGGAAAAATTTTGGGACTTTCCAACTACCTAATGACCATGGTATTACCTTTTAACTTGATTGAGGGTGTAATCTTTTCCGTTTCATTCTGGTTGTTGTACGTCCTTTTGAAACCAACCTTAAAATATTATGAGAGATAAACAAACATTTTTAATGAAGGGCAGTTTTGCCCTTTTACTTTTCGTTATTCTTGGCTACATGGTCAAATTTTACCCTGAAACGCTGGTCGGTTTTGACCAACCGATACAGACTGCCGTTCGAGGAGACTTGCCAGCTTACTTGACTATTCTTTTCAGGGCCATCACACGCCTGATTGATATCCCAGTGATTATCACTTGGGTTGTCATTACAGCTTTTATCTTTTATCGTAAGCGATGGAAGATAGAAAGTTTCTTAATGCTGGGAAATCTGTCTTTGGCAGGTCTTTTAATCGTGACCTTTAAAAATATCTACCAGCGGCCACGACCAGCTATTTTACACTTGGTTGAGGAGAAGGGATTTTCCTTCCCAAGCGGCCATTCTCTGGCTGTAACCTTGATGGTCGGCTCTCTGATTGTCATTCTCAGTCAACGGATTAAAAATCCAGTCTGGAGAAAAATCGTACAAATCGTCCTTGGCCTTTACTTAGTCAGTGTGTTGGTATCAAGGGTCTATCTGGGAGTTCACTATCCATCAGATGTCCTTGCTAGTCTCTGTGTGGGCTTGGGAGTCCTGTTTATCGAGTTTCCCTTCTATGACAAACTCCGCTTCCAATGGCGATTCAAAGGTAAGCAGAAGTGAGTATCAAATTCCTTTGAGGAGAAAGAAATGAAAGTCAGTATAGCAGATCTTCATCCGACTCAACTATACTTATCAGAAAAGAAGTTGCAAGATATTCAGATGCTTTACCAGTCGGCAGAAACAATCCAAGTCGATCCAATCAGTATTCTTGCCTTTGGAGATTGCTTGCTGATTACAGACGGGCATCACAGGGCTTATCAGGCTTTATTAGCAGGTCAAGATACGATTTCTGCTGAGTGGGATAGAGATGGTGGTGATGAACTATATCATCTCTATGCGCAAGCCTGCGAAGAAAGAAAAATCTACTCTGTTCTGGATTTGAAAAATCATATCTTGCCTCAAGATGAGTATGAAGCGAAATGGTATAACTGGTGTGATGGTTTTAATCAAGCAGCAACTCTCTTATTGAAAAGGAAAGCAGATGAAACAGGCCCTACAAATAGGTAGTGCATTTTGTCTTGTTCCTTTTTATATTGAAATTAGTCTAATCTAACTTGTTTTTTAACTAAAAATCTGATAAACTAAGTAGTAATTGAATAGAAATCTGCAAGACTAGTAACTCAAGGGAAGTATATCAGGGAGGAGAGCCGTGACTGCAAGCTCTCTATATGAAAGCTGGGTGAATTCACTTGCGCATGGATTTAGAAATGAAGGTCTGACTTGTCAGATAAAAACGGATGGTACCGCGTGTCAACGCTCCGAGTGGAGTTTTTGGCATGTGGTTTTCTTTTTATCTACGAGAGACTGATGGAGGAATTATGTCAACTATTGAAGAACAATTAAAAGCGCTTCGTGAAGAAACGCTGGCTAGCTTGAAGCAGATTTCTGCTGAAAATAAAAAAGAGATGCAAGATTTGCGTGTCTCTGTCCTTGGTAAAAAGGGTTCGCTCACTGAAATCCTCAAAGGGATGAAAGATGTCTCTGCTGAGATGCGTCCAATCATCGGGAAACACGTCAATGAAGCTCGTGATGTCTTGACAGCTGCTTTTGAAGAAACAGCTAAACTATTGGAAGAAAAGAAAGTCGCTGCTCAACTTGCTAGCGAGAGCATTGATGTGACACTTCCAGGTCGTCCTGTTGCGACTGGTCACCGTCATGTCCTCACACAAACCAGTGAAGAAATCGAAGATATTTTCATCGGTATGGGGTATCAAGTCGTAGATGGTTTTGAAGTAGAGCAAGACTACTATAACTTTGAACGTATGAACCTTCCAAAAGACCACCCAGCTCGTGATATGCAGGATACTTTCTATATCACTGAAGAAATCTTGCTCCGTACCCACACGTCTCCAGTTCAAGCGCGTGCTATGGATGCCCATGATTTCTCTAAAGGTCCTTTGAAGATGATCTCACCAGGGCGTGTGTTCCGTCGTGATACAGACGATGCGACCCACAGTCACCAGTTCCACCAAATTGAAGGCTTGGTAGTTGGGAAAAACATCTCTATGGCAGACCTTCAAGGAACGCTTCAGTTGATTGTCCAAAAGATGTTCGGTGAAGAGCGTCAGATCCGTCTGCGTCCATCGTATTTCCCATTCACAGAGCCATCTGTTGAGGTGGATGTTTCTTGCTTCAAGTGTGGTGGAGAAGGCTGTAATGTATGTAAAAAAACAGGTTGGATCGAAATTATGGGTGCCGGTATGGTTCACCCACGTGTCCTTGAAATGAGTGGTATCGATGCGACTATTTACTCTGGATTTGCCTTTGGTCTTGGACAAGAGCGTGTAGCTATGCTCCGTTACGGAATCAACGATATCCGTGGATTCTACCAAGGAGATGTCCGCTTCTCAGAACAGTTTAAATAATGATTAGAAAAGTAGAAATGGCAGATGTTGAGTTGTTGGCAAAAATTGCCAAACAAACCTTTCGTGAAACATTTGCTCATGATAATACAGAAGAGCAGTTACAGGAATACTTTGAAGAGGCTTATAGTCTGAGAGTTTTGTCAACTGAGTTGGAAAATCCAGAATCCGAAACCTATTTCATTATGCATGAAGAGGAGATAGCTGGTTTTCTCAAAGTCAACTGGGGAAGTGCTCAGACTGAGAGAGAATTAGAGGATGCTTTTGAAATTCAACGCCTCTATGTGCTACAAAAATTCCAAGGATTTGGACTAGGTAAGCAACTGTTTGAATTCGCTCTTGAACTTGCTACCAAAAATAGTTTTTCTTGGGCTTGGCTAGGTGTTTGGGAGCATAATACAAAAGCTCAAGCATTTTATAATCGATATGGTTTTGAAAAATTTAGCCAACATCATTTTATGGTTGGTCAAAAAGTAGATACGGATTGGTTACTGAGAAAGAAATTAAGGTAAGAAGATGATTCTTCTATTGAAATGATAGGAAAGGAAAAGAACTAGAGTGGCAACTGTCATTCTGGAGAACTAAATTATGCTTGTATCTTATAAATGGTTAAAAGAATTGGTGGACATTGATGTGCCATCACAAGAGTTGGCTGAAAAAATGTCAACCACAGGGATCGAGGTAGAAGGTGTCGAATCACCGGCTGCTGGTCTCTCAAAAATTGTCGTCGGTGAGGTCTTGTCTTGCGAAGATGTGCCAGAAACTCACCTCCATGTTTGTCAGGTTAACGTTGGCGAAGAAGAAGCCCGTCAAATCGTCTGTGGTGCCCCAAATGTGCGTGCTGGTATCAAGGTTATGGTGGCTCTTCCAGGAGCTCGCATCGCTGACAATTACAAGATCAAAAAAGGGAAAATCCGCGGTCTTGAGTCACTTGGGATGATCTGTTCACTTGGTGAATTGGGTATTTCTGACTCTGTTGTACCAAAGGAATTCGCAGATGGCATCCAAATTTTACCTGAAGATGCCGTTCCAGGTGAGGAAGTCTTTTCTTACCTAGACTTGGATGATGAAATTATCGAACTTTCCATCACACCCAACCGTGCGGATGCCCTTTCTATGCGTGGGGTGGCTCACGAAGTAGCAGCTATCTATGATAAGGCAGTCAACTTTAAAGAATTTACTCTTTCAGAAACTGACCAAGCTGCAGCAGATGCTCTTTCTGTGGGTATTGAGACAGACAAGGCGCCTTACTATGCAGCTCGTATCTTGGACAATGTGACTATCGCACCAAGTCCACAATGGTTGCAAAACCTTCTCATGAACGAAGGCATCCGTCCCATCAATAACGTGGTAGACGTAACCAACTATATCTTGCTTTACTTTGGTCAACCTATGCACGCCTTTGACTTGGATACCTTTGAAGGGAGTGACATCCGTGTACGTGAAGCGCGTGCTGGTGAAAAATTAGTGACCTTGGATGGTGAAGAACGTGACTTGGAAACAAATGACCTAGTCATCACTGTCGCAGACAAGCCAGTAGCCCTTGCAGGTGTTATGGGTGGTCAAGCAACAGAAATCTCTGAAAAGTCTACTCGTGTTGTTCTTGAAGCTGCTGTTTTCAATGGCAAATCAATTCGTAAGACCAGCGGTCGTCTTAACCTTCGTTCTGAGTCATCTTCTCGCTTTGAAAAAGGTATCAATGTGGCAACAGTTAATGAAGCACTTGATGCGGCAGCTAGTATGATTGCCGAACTTTCTGGTGCGACGGTGCGTAAAGGCATCGTTTCAGCGGGTGAACTTGATACCTCTGATGTGGAAGTTTATTCAACTCTTGCTGATGTTAACCGTGTCCTTGGTACAGAACTTTCTTACGCGGATGTAGAAGACGTCTTCCGTCGTCTTGGCTTTGGTCTTTCTGGAAATGCAGACAGCTTTACAGTCAGCGTCCCACGTCGTCGCTGGGATATCACTATTGAGGCAGACCTCTTTGAAGAAATTGCTCGTATCTATGGTTATGACCGCTTGCCAACCAGCCTTCCAAAAGACGATGGTACAGCTGGTGAATTGACAGTTACACAAAAACTCCGCCGTCAAGTTCGTACGATTGCTGAAGGAGCAGGTTTGACAGAAATCATCACCTATGCTCTAACAACTCCTGAAAAAGCAGTTGAGTTTACGGCTCAACCAAGTAACCTTACTGAACTCATGTGGCCAATGACAGTGGACCGTTCTGTCCTCCGTCAAAATATGATTTCTGGTATCCTTGATACCGTTGCCTACAACGTGGCTCGTAAGAATAAAAACTTGGCCCTTTATGAGATTGGAAAGGTCTTTGAACAAACAGGTAATCCAAAAGAAGAACTTCCAAATGAAATCAACAGTTTTGCCTTTGCCTTGACAGGCTTGGTTGCAGAAAAAGATTTCCAAACAGCAGCAGTTCCAGTTGATTTCTTCTATGCTAAAGGAATCCTAGAAGCATTATTTACTCGCTTGGGAATAGAAGTGAGCTATACAGCTACAGCTGAAATTGCAAGCCTTCATCCAGGTCGTACAGCAGTCATTTCACTCGGTGACCAAGTTCTTGGTTTCCTCGGTCAAGTGCATCCAGTAACTGCTAAGGCCTACGATATTCCAGAAACTTATGTGGCTGAGCTCAACCTTTCAGCCATCGAAGCTGCGCTTCAACCTGCTGTTCCATTTGTGGAAATCACGAAATTCCCAGCAGTCAGCCGTGACGTTGCCCTTCTCCTCAAGGCAGAAGTGACTCATCAAGAAGTTGTAGATGCTATTCAAGCTGCCGGCGTGAAACGTTTGACAGATATCAAACTCTTTGACGTCTTCTCAGGCGAAAAATTGGGACTTGGTATGAAGTCGATGGCTTATAGCTTGACTTTCCAAAATCCAGAAGATAGCTTAACGGACGAAGAAGTAGCACGCTACATGGAAAAAATCCAAGCATCGCTTGAAGAAAAAGTCAATGCAGAAGTGCGTTAAGTTATTAGAGTTTGAAATGAAAGTTTAGACTTAAACATAAAAAACGAATAAAACTAGTTTTCTAGACGGTTAGAATTCTATTTTGTTCGTTTTTTGTTTTTAAATCTTAGGTCTTGTTAGTGTGAATGAAGCTGTTCTTATATACTTTCTTGATTTCGCTTTTATAACTGTTTAAGACTACAGTAGATTGAAATAAACTGCGAACAAATCTATTGGGGAATTCAAACAAGTTTATAGCAATGTTTTAGAAGTTTCAATGTGCTGTTTCAACTTCGGCATGAAATAAAATCTAAGTGTATTTTTATTTTTCTGTCTAATAAGTTAAAACACTTGATTTATTAGCATAATAATGATAAAATCAAGACAAAAACAGTGCATAGGGTATGCTTTTAGTTAATATATATATATATATATATTAACTAGTATTGCCGTTTTCACTAGTTTAATAAATTATAAAGGAGTCTTTATAGATGGAAAATAATAATTCTATGAGTCGAGTAGAACGCTCACGTCGTGAGAAGGTAACTCGTTACTCTGTTCGAAAAGTAAGTTTTGGTGCGGCCAGTGTAGCGGTTGCAGCATTTTTCATGTTTTTGGGAAATGGTGCAGTGTATGCAGCAGAGCCAAATGTAACAGCAACAGATGCTGCCCTAGCAGCTACTCCAGCTAATAATAAGGTGGATGAAAATTCTGGTGCCAGTGACTCGACTGCGCCGAAAGCTCAAGCAGACACAACTACTCCAGCATCTACTGATGCAAGCTCAACATCAGTGGAGTCATCTACTGTTTCGAAAGCTCAAGCAGAAGCAACTACTTCAAAACCTGCTGATGCAACTCCAGCGCCAGTAGTATCATCTACTACTTCAGCAACAGAAGAAACAGCAGAAAAGGCTACACCTGCCTTGGATAAAAAACAGCTGGAAGATTACGTAGCAGAAATTGATGCTAAATTAGCCTCAGATAGCTATGCTACTAAGACAGATGAAAGTGTAGCAACACTTAAAGAACATCTAGGATTAGCAAAACTTGCCCTAACAACAGCCAAAAGTCAAGACGAGTTAACAAAAGCTTATAGAAGACTCTTTATGACAGTGAACAGCGGTTTACGTAGTAAGCCTAAAGCGCAAGTAGAAAGTCCTAAACTAGATACCACAGAAGGAAAAGCGACTGTTGGTAAGAAAGCAAGCAATACTGAGAAAGCTACAGGCACCAACTCTATCGCAAACTCAGGAAAACATGATCCACGTAATGGACGAGCTCTAGATGGAAATAATCCATTCCGAACAGATGCTGCAACTACAGCAGATGAAGATGACCCATCTGTAAACGCGAAAAACGTAGAGGTAGTTAACCCATACTTTGAAGCCAACGGAACACCAACAAAAGCAGAAAAATTTAAAGTAATTAATTCGTTTGATTTAATTGGTTGGAAATTGACTAATCCTAATCAAACAAAAGTAGTTATTGCAAATGGTAAGGCATCATCTTTTGGAGGATATGGAAGCGTAGTTGATCAAACTCATCCATATGGAATTCCCTTAGCATTATATACTGTAAAAAATGATCCAAATAGTAAGAGCGATAAATTTGGTGGTATTTATCAAGATATTGATGTAAAACCTGGTCAAGAGATTGTTATCGGTCAAAATACAACTTCTTTTGGTGGATTTGGCGCGCAAGCGAATAGAACTAAATTAACAGTTTCTTATCCTGAAAAAGGAAATCAAGAGCAAGGTAATCTTATCTGGCGTCCATTAGTATCGCCGTATTCAGGGGTATTTACAGTACCTAAGGGAGTAACAAAAATTCGTGTTCGTCTTGAGGCTGGACCGGACAATATTAACCAAGATGATAGTAGTAAAATCGAAATTGATGGACAAACATACTATGTAGGTGCTATGGTATCAAAACTGTCTATCACAACAGGAGCTCACGTTGTAGCTAAAACACCAACTGTAACATATAACGAAGTATCACCATCAGCGACAGCAACAACTGTAAGAGCTACCATTAGTGTAGACTTAGTAAACGAAGGTCACGCCAACTCAGCAAATAATATATATTCTGTAAAATTACCAGATAATGCGACTTATGTATCATCTGAAGGTGGAACATCTGCAAATGTAAATGATGGTACTTTAAGAATCAATTATAAATCATTAGCACCTGGTGAGAAAAAAACACTAACATATACAGTAGATTTACCAGCAGATAAACCAAGTTCTACTGATTTTAATGGAATTAGTACATGGAAAACAAACACTGCATTTAATGGGTTGGAAGGAACAGTTGTAGGTGGTACTGTAATCGGTACACCTGGAGCGAAGATTCGTAATATTCCAGTGAAGCCTCAAAATGTAACTGTTAGCATGTATAAAACAGACCTGGAGAATAAGGTTAATGAATTAGAGAATCAGTTAGCACAGTTAAATCAAGCCGACTATACTCCAGAAAGCTGGAAAGCGATGCAAGATCAACTTGCTGAAGCTAAGGATATCCTAAACGAAGAAAAAAATAATGTTCCTGTAGCTGATCGAAAAAATCAATCTGAAATTAACACTAAGTTAGTATTATTAGAAAAAGAAAAAGCTAAATTAGATTTAGAAAAAGCAGCTAAAGATCAAATTGCTGCGATTGAAGCAGTTGATGGTTCAGTAAAAGAAGAAAAAGAAGCCGCTAAAGCAAAAGTAATTGAAGCCTTAGCAGCAGCTAAAAAAGCAGTAGACTCAGCAACAACCGAAGCTGATGTAGCAACAAAACTGACAGAAGAAACAAGCAAGATTACTCCAATACTTCCAGCAGAAGAAGTTAAGACAGCAGCTAAAAATGATATTCAAAACGTACTCGAAGAGAAGAAGACTCAAATAGCAGCTCGTGATGACCTAACTACTGAAGAAAAAGAAGCCGCTGTAAAAGAAGCAGAGCGTTTAGCACAAGATGCAAAAAATAGAGTGGATGCAGCAACTACTGAAGAATCTGTGGAACGTAATAAAGACCGCGGTGAAGAAAAAGTAGAAAAAGTAGATCCAGCAGCTAAAGCCAAACCAGCAGCTAAAGCAGCGATCGATGCAGCATTAAAAGCACAAGAGCAAGCAATTGATGCAAAACCTGATTCAACGAAAGAAGAAAAAGAAGCCGCTAAGGAAGAAGCACGTGCTAAAGCAGAAGCAGCCAAAACAGCCATCGATAAAGCAACTTCTAATGCAGATGTAACGGCAGCTAAAGAAGCAGGAGTAGGAACAATTACACCTGTAGAACCAAAAGCAGAAGTAAAACCAGCTGCAAAACAAGCGATTGAAGATGCTTATACTGCAAAAGTTGCAGAAATTGAGAAACGTCCTGAGTTAACAACAGAAGAAAAAGAAGCAGCCAAAGCAGAAGCACGTAAATTGGCAGATGCAGCTAAAGCAAATGTTGATAAAGCGAAAACAGATGCAGGAGTTGCAGTAGTAGAACAGCAAGGTACTACAAATGTCGCAGACGTAGATCCAGTAGCGAAAGCTAAACCAGCCGCTAAAGCAGCCATCGATGCAGCATTAAAAGCACAAGAGCAAGCAATTGATGCGAAACCTGATTCAACGAAAGAAGAAAAAGAAGCCGCTAAGGAAGAAGCACGTGCTAAAGCAGAAACAGCCAAAGAAGCCATCGATAAAGCAACTTCTAATGCGGACGTAACAGCAGCTAAAGAAGCAGGAGTAGGAACAATTACACCTGTAGAACCAAAAGCAGAAGTAAAACCAGCCGCAAAACAAGCGATTGAAGATGCTTATACTGCAAAAGTTGCAGAAATTGAGAAACGTCCTGAGTTAACAACAGAAGAAAAAGAAGCAGCCAAAGCAGAAGCACGTAAATTGGCAGATGCAGCTAAAGCAAATGTTGATAAAGCGAAGACAGATGATGCAGTAGCGGCAGCAGAAGACAAAGGAACTACAAAAGTAGCAGATGTAGATCCAGCAGCAAAAGCAAAACCAGCCGCTAAAGCCGCAGTAGATGCAGCATTAAAAGCACAAGAGCAAGCAATTGATGCGAAACCTGATTCAACGAAAGAAGAAAAAGAAGCCGCTAAGGAAGAAGCACGTGCTAAAGCAGAAACAGCCAAAGAAGCCATCGATAAAGCAACTTCTAATGCGGATGTAACAGCAGCTAAAGAAGCAGGAGTAGGAACAATTACACCTGTAGAACCAAAAGCAGAAGTAAAACCAGCCGCAAAACAAGCGATTGAAGATGTTTATACTGCAAAAGTAGCAGAAATTGAGAAACGTTCTGAGTTAACAACAGAAGAAAAAGAAGCAGCCAAAGCAGAAGCACGTAAATTGGCAGATGCAGCTAAAGCAAATGTTGATAAAGCGAAGACAGATGATGCAGTAGCGGCAGCAGAAGACAAAGGAACTACAAAAGTAGCAGATGTAGATCCAGCAGCAAAAGCAAAACCAGCAGCAAAAGCGGCCATCGATGCAGCATTAAAAGCACAAGAAAAAGCAATTGATGCAAAAACTGAATCAACAATAGAGGAAAAAGAAGCCGCTAAAGAAGAAGCACGTGCCAAAGCAGAAGCAGCCAAAGAAGCCATCGATAAAGCAGACTCTAATGCAGATGTAACGGCAGCTAAAGAAGCAGGAGTAGGAACAATTACCCCTGTAGTGCCAAAAGCAGAAGTAAAACCAGCCGCAAAACAAGCGATTGAAGATGCTTATACTGCAAAAGTTGCAGAAATTGAGAAACGTCCTGACTTGACTACTGAAGAAAAAGAAGCAGCCAAAGCAGAAGCACGTAAATTGGCAGATGCAGCTAAAGCAAATGTTGATAAAGCGAAGACAGATGATGCAGTAGCGGCAGCAGAAGACAAAGGAACTACAAAAGTAGCAGATGTAGATCCAGCAGCAAAAGCAAAACCAGCCGCTAAAGCCGCAGTAGATGCAGCATTAGCAGAAAAAGACAAAGCGATCGACGCTAACGACAAACTTTCAGATGCAGAAAAATCAGCAGCGAAAGAAGAAGCTAAGAAAGCAGCGGACGAAGCTAAGAAAGCGATTGATGCAGCAACTGACCAAGCTGGAGTAGACGCAAAAGCAACTGAAGGAACAGATGCAGTAGCGGCAGTCAACCCAGTAGGAAAAGACAAAGCTAAAGCGGCAGTAGATGCAGCATTGGCAGAAAAAGACAAAGCGATCGACGCTAACGACAAACTTTCAGATGCAGAAAAATCAGCAGCGAAAGAAGAAGCTAAGAAAGCAGCAGACGAAGCTAAGAAAGCAATCGATGCAGCAACTGATCAAGCTGGAGTAGACGCAAAAGCAACTGAAGGAACAGATGCAGTAGCGGCAGTCAACCCAGTAGGAAAAGACAAAGCTAAAGCGGCAGTAGATGCAGCATTGGCAGAAAAAGACAAAGCGATCGACGCTAACGACAAACTTTCAGATGCAGAAAAATCAGCAGCGAA
>NZ_JASHFB010000013.1:0-59825 GCF_047462815.1 Streptococcus mitis | reverse complement strand
GTTGTTTGATTTGTGTTATAGTGAATATGCATGGGATAGCCTTTCTAAATGGTTTATTAAGCAATTCTATTTTACCAAGACTATCGCAACCGTGCAAAAAAGCAACGGCAAATCCGTTGCTTTTTTTTGGGACATAAGAGACTATTGTCCCAGGCTCGATTTTTTTGTAGTTAAATAATTAAGGTAGGGAAAAAAGAAATACTCAAATTAGATTTGATAAATATTATAACTAAGATAGATAAAGATGATATAAATTAACGTTTTGTTTGACAGGTAAGTTCTTTTTTTATTAAAATAATTGTAAGTAAAAAAGAACTAAGTATTTTTGGTAAATTTCAAAAATAAAACCTTGATTTGACGCCGGTTCTTTTCTGTCCTTTTCGCTGGCGAGGGAGTAAGCCCCTTTTATTGAGGGCTTATCTCTTTTTAAATGAAAATAATACAAGTGGGAGACTTCTAAAAGTAATCTACTTTTTTTAAAATATTTTCATTCTAAAGTTTAATTTTGAACAACAACTCAGTCACTTTCATTCTACAATATAGAAGTTTGCTATCACGACATGTTGAGGCAGTATCACTGCTTGTACGAGCTGAGTTATCAGTGAAGTAGAAGCAGATGTTCGGCCCATGGGATAGGACTCGTAGAATGAGGAGTGAAAACGACGAAATGATACGGTAAGTCCGAACCGCTGAGTGTGTGAGCTTGTTAGTGAAACGGAGCTAATGCTCAAAATAAAGAAACTAAAACTCCATTATTTTAAGATGAAAACCTAATTTTTTTGTGGAGCTAAAATATTGATAGAGAACAGACCAGAATTTGATAAAATCACTTCATTTGATGAGTTTAATGAATATTATTGGTATCGTGATGAACTTTCACAAATATGCAAGTCATTAGAACTTGAATATATAGGTACGAAACAAGAACTCAATCATATTATCGAGCAGTACTTTAAGGGGAATTTGATTAAAAAATCATCAACAAAAAGAAATAAGAAACGAGTGGAAGCTATCACCTTAGATACGTCCTTACTTGAATGTGGATTCTCCTTTAACACTTACTTTAGAGAATATTTCTCAACTTTAACAGATGTTTCACCTTTTAAATTTACTGCTGATATGGCTACAGCTTGGAGAAAAGTAAAAAGAGAAAATGATTCGACTTTTAGAATCCAAGACATGCTAAAAGTTTATTATGGAAATTCAGATTATGCTAAGTATGATCATTCGGTTTGTCAATGGAATCAATTTTTAAAGGATTTCTGTGCAGATGAAAATAGTGACAACTACTCGAATAAACTAAAAGTTGCATCTATTCTTTGGAAAGAAGTTAGAAATTCAAGTAATGCAAAAATTTATTCAAAGAATCTTTTGACAGAATATGCTGATAAAATAAAAGAATATGGCGAGTAGAAACGCCATCTCACTTGGTGGCGACAGTGATACTCTCGCAGCAATCACTGGTAGCATAGCAGAAGCAGCTTATGGTATTCCTGATTGGATTAAGGAAAAGGCCTATTCTTACTTGGATGAACCCTTAAAGGGTATACTCAGGCGATGGGATAATAAGGTTGATATAAAATAAAAGAGTTTTAATCTCCGGTACTTCATATTTCTCTTTTCTGTACTTTCATTGTATAATGGGAATACGTTTAGTTGCATAGGATGAAATGTAACTATTTCTAATGGATTTCGAGGAGAAAATCAATGAAAAAAGCAATGGTAATTATCAACCCTACCTCTGGTGGGGAGAAGGCTTTGGATTATAAAGAAAAACTGGAGAATAAAGCAAAAGAATACTTTGAATATGTTGAAACCAAAATTACCGAAAAAGCGCTAGATGCAACACATTTTGCTGAAGAGGCTTCACGTGAGCAGTACGATGCAGTGGTTGTTTTTGGTGGAGATGGGACTGTCAATGAAGTCATTTCGGGTATTGCTGAGAGAAACTACATTCCTAAGTTGGGTATTATCCCTGGGGGTACGGGTAACCTCATTACAAAACTTTTAGAAATCAACAAAGATATCGATGGCGCTATTGAGGAACTCGATTTTGATCTAACTAATAAGATTGATATTGGTAAAGCAAATGATAACTATTTTGGTTATATCTTTAGTATCGGTTCTCTTCCTGAGGCGATTCACAACGTTGAAATTGAAGATAAGACAAAATTTGGTATTCTTGCCTATGCTGTAAATACCATGAAGTCTGTTATGACGGATCAAGTCTTCAACATTAAGGTGGAGACGGAAAATGGAAATTATGTTGGTGAAGCTAGCCATGTTTTGGTTCTCTTGACAAATTACTTTGCTGACAAAAAAATCTTTGAAGAAAATAAAGATGGCTATGCCAATATTTTGATTTTAAAAGATGCGTCTCTATTCTCCAAATTATCCGTCATTCCTGATTTATTGAAAGGCGATGTTGTCGCAAATGATAATATCGAGTATATCAAAGCGCGCAATATTAAAATCACCTCTGATAGTGAATTGGAGTCAGACGTTGACGGTGATAAATCTGATAACCTACCTGTAGAAATCAAGGTACTGGACCAACATATTGAAGTCTTTTCAAAACCGAAAGAGGAATAGTATATAGATAAAGCCTTTTTGAGGCTTTTTTGTATACTTAAAAAGATAGTTCTTTTAAAAATGGACCATTCTTGCAAATAGTCTACAAAAATAGTATACTGGATTTATTGTCTTTGAAAACGTTTGCGTAAAATTTGAATTAGAACTTAAGGAGACAAATTGATGGAATTAAGCGCTATTTACCATAGGCCTGAGTCGGAGTTTACCTATCTTTATAAGGATAAGAAGCTTCATATTCGGATTCGAACTAAGAAAGGGGACATTGAAAGCATCAACTTGCACTATGGGGACCCTTTTATCTTTATGGAGGAGTTTTATCAAGATACAAAGGAAATGGCCAAGCTGACTTCCGACGCCATCTTTGATTATTGGCAGGTTGAAGTGTCCGTTGACTTTGCACGTATCCAGTATCTCTTTGAAGTCACGGATACAGAAGGCCAGAGCATTTTGTACGGCGATAAAGGTTGTGTGGACAATTCTCTAGAAAATCTTCATGCCATTGGAAATGGCTTTAAGTTGCCTTATCTTCATGAGATTGATGCCTGTCAGGTTCCCGACTGGGTTTCAGACACGGTATGGTATCAGATATTTCCTGAGAGGTTTGCCAATGGAAATGCTCGATTAAACCCAGAAGGGACATTAGACTGGGATTCATCTATCACACCTAAGAGTAATGATTTCTTTGGTGGTGATTTACAGGGGATTATTGACCATCTGGATTATTTGCAAGACTTGGGCATTACTGGACTTTATCTCTGTCCCATCTTTGAATCTACGAGCAATCATAAGTACAATACGACAGATTACTTTGAAATTGACCGTCATTTTGGGGACAAGGAGACCTTTCGGGAACTGGTCGAGCAAGCTCATCAGCGTGGCATGAAAGTCATGCTGGATGCTGTATTTAACCATATTGGTTCGCAATCACCTCAATGGCAAGATGTTGTCGAAAATGGTGAGCAATCTGCTTATAAAGATTGGTTCCATATTCAACAATTTCCAGTGATGACTGAAAAACTAGCCAACAAGAGAGAGTTGCCTTATCATGCTTTTGGTTTCGAGGACTATATGCCTAAGCTAAATACAGCCAATCCAGAGGTCAAGGACTATCTTTTGAAGGTTGCGACTTATTGGATTGAAGAGTTTGATATCGATGCTTGGCGGTTGGATGTGGCTAATGAGATTGACCATCAGTTTTGGAGGGATTTTCGTAAGGCAGTTTTAGCTAAAAAACCTGATCTTTATATTTTAGGAGAAGTCTGGCATAGGTCTCAGCCTTGGCTAAATGGAGATGAGTTCCATGCTGTCATGAACTATCCGTTATCTGATAGCATCAAGGAGTATTTTTTACGAGGTATTAAGAAGACGGAACAGTTTATCGATGAAATCAATGGCCAATCTATGCATTACAAGCAGCAGATTTCAGAGGTTATGTTTAATCTTTTGGATTCTCATGATACAGAACGTATTTTGTGGACGGCCAATGAGGATGTGCAACTGGTTAAATCAGCCTTAGCCTTTCTCTTTTTACAAAAGGGAACACCATGTATCTACTACGGAACCGAGCTAGCCTTGACCGGAGGACCAGACCCAGATTGTCGACGTTGTATGCCTTGGGAACGTGTATCAAGTGACGATGATATGCTGAATTTCATGAAGCAGCTGATTAATATTAGAAAACAAGCGTCATCAACCATTCAGTATGGCAAGTATAGCCTTCAAGAAATCAAACCTGATCTAGTAGCTCTGGAATGGAAATACCAAGGCCGGCTCCTTAAAGCGATCTTTAACCAATCAAAAGAAGAGTATCTTTTAGAGAAGGAAACCGTAGCACTAGCAAGCAATTGCCAAGAATCGGAGAATCAGCTTGTCATCTCTCCAAAAGGATTTGTGATTTTTCATTAAAGAGCAATTATGAGTGACAGGAAAATTGTAGTATAGAGAGCATTTTACAAACAGACTATTTGTTGTCTTGCTACAATTGGTATATAATTTAACTTAAAGAAAATAGGAGGATTTATCGAATGGAATTAAAAGATTTTACAGAAAAAGAACAGGAAATGATTAAGAAGGGGCTGACTACGTCTAAGATTAGTGACAAGGAAACTGCTGAGAAGATTCTTGCGCTCGTCCCACAAGACTTGATTAAGCGAATCCCGTTTTTTGTCAGAAAACATGCTACAACACGTACTATTAAACGCATTTCAATTGAACACCCTGAACTCTACGCTGCAGCTCAAACAAGTGGTGAAATCCCAGAAAAAGAACGCGAAGAATTGCGTCAGATTATCACAACTATCTTTGAACAAAAGATGAATAAACATAGTATTAAGTAGAAAATGAAAATATATTTTATAGGCGGTCTAGGAAGCAATGTCTATCATAGTAAGGATTTTCTTCAAGAACTAGATTCGCAGGTCTGTTTTCTAAATCCGTATGAAAAGCATCTTCGAGATGAAACAGAATTGAAAGCATGGTTTAAAAAGGAAATAGTAGAGGGAGAATCTATCTGTCTGATAGGCCATTCTCTTGGAGGGGATTTGGCTCGTTATCTCGCATCAGAATTTCATGAAGTGAAAAAACTGATTCTTTTGGATGGAGGCTATCTAGATTTAGATAAGATTTTACCTTTAGATACAGAGTTAGAGGAAGTTAAAAACTATATCGAATCTCAAGTCGTTTCAGACTTAGCTCTTCTTATTTCTAAAGAGAAATCTGAAGCAAAGTATTGGTCAGAAAATATGGAGGAAGCTGTAAGACAGTCCTATCACTGGAATGCGGAGTATAATAGATATGAGTTGGCTATAAATTATGAAAATATAGAAGCGATCCTCCGCCTACGGAGGAAAATACAAGCTTTTAAGAGAGAAGTGGGAGCTACCTTGTTTATTAGTCCTCGCTATCCTAATGAAGCTACATGGAGAGAGGAAGCCCTAAAAGAATTGCCAGACTATTTTGATACTATTCTTCTAGAAAACTTTGGCCATGAGCTTTATACTGAAACACCTAAAGAAATCGCTAGTCTAATTAATGAGTGGTTCTCTTATTCTTACTGGGCTATTGAATGAATTATCATAATTAATATATAGTTGATTAGAATAAGATATGAACAAATTGATTAGGAATATCAAATTAATTCGGTTCTTTGTCAACTGTAGTGGGTTGAAGTCAGCTAAGATCGAGAAAGGACAAAATTTGTCCTTTCTTTTTTGATATTGAGAGCGATAAAAATCCGTTTTTTGAAGTTTTCAAAGTTCCGAAATCCAAAGGCATTGCGTTTGATGAGTTTAATGAGATTATTGGTTGCTTCTAATTTGGCGTTAGAATAGTGTAGTTGAAGGGCGTTGACAATCTTTTCTTTATCCTTGAGAAAGGTTTTTTGAAAATCATATTTCTTCATTTGACTTCCGCACTCAGGGCAAGATGGAGCATCGTAGTCCAGTTTAGCGATGATTTCCTTGTGGGTATCCTTATTGATGATGTCTAGAATCTGGATATTAGGGTCTTTGATATCGAGTGGTTTTGTGATAAGAAGTAATGATTCCATATGATTTTTTCTATGGAATTTTTTCTACAACAAAATAGGCTCCATAATATCTATAGGGGATTTACCCACTACAAATATTATAGAGTCACTTTTTCTATTCAGGGAGCTTGAAGGGCTATCATCGGACAAAATAGAGAAGGCATGATATAATATAAAGTAGATTTCTATGTAATTAAATAAGAATTGTTTGAACACCATTCATTTGAAAACTCTCTATGTTCAAGCGATAGTAAAATAAAATAGGGTCTTTAAACCCTTGCTATGAAAGGAAAAAAACTCAATGGCTACTATTCAATGGTTTCCTGGTCACATGTCTAAAGCACGTCGACAGGTGCAGGAAAATTTAAAATTTGTTGATTTTGTGACGATTTTGGTGGATGCACGCTTACCTCTATCTAGTCAAAATCCTATGTTGACCAAAATTGTTGGTGACAAACCAAAACTCTTGATTTTAAACAAGGCGGACTTGGCCGATCCAGCAATGACCAAGGAATGGCGTCAGTATTTTGAATCACAGGGAATCCAGACGCTGGCTATCAACTCCAAAGAACAAGTAACTGTAAAAGTTGTAACAGATGCGGCCAAAAAGCTCATGGCGGATAAGATTACTCGCCAGAGAGAACGTGGGATTAAAATTGAAACCTTGCGTACTATGATTATCGGGATTCCAAACGCTGGTAAATCAACTCTCATGAACCGTTTGGCTGGCAAGAAAATTGCTGTTGTCGGAAACAAACCAGGGGTTACCAAGGGACAACAATGGCTCAAAACAAATAAAGACCTGGAAATCTTGGATACACCGGGGATTCTTTGGCCTAAGTTTGAGGATGAAACTGTAGCATTGAAACTGGCCTTGACAGGGGCTATCAAAGACCAGTTGCTTCCTATGGATGAGGTAACTATTTTTGGCCTCAATTATTTCAAAGAACATTATCCAGAAAAGTTGGCTGACCGCTTCAAACAAATGAAAATTGAGGAAGAAGCGCCAGTTATTATTATGGATATGACCCGCGCCCTCGGCTTCCGTGATGACTATGACCGTTTCTACAGTCTCTTCGTGAAGGAAGTCCGCGACGGCAAACTCGGTAACTATACCTTAGATATATTGGAAGACCTCGATGGCGACGATTAAAGAAATCAAAGAACTACTTGCAACGGTCAAGGAGTTAGAAAGCCCTATTTTTTTAGAGCTTGAAAAGGATAATCGCTCTGGAGTTCAAAAGGAAATCAGCAAGCGTAAAAAAGCTATTCAGGCAGAATTGGATGAGGAACTTCGTTTGGAATCCATGCTTTCCTACGAAAAGGAACTTTATAAGCAAGGATTGACCTTAATTGCTGGTGTTGATGAGGTCGGCCGAGGTCCTCTGGCTGGGCCAGTAGTCGCTGCAGCCGTTATCTTGCCTAAAAATTGTAAGATTAGAGGCCTCAACGACAGCAAGAAAATTCCTAAAAAGAAACATCTAGAAATTTATCAAGCCGTTCAAGATCAAGCATTATCAATCGGCATTGGTATCATGGATAATAGAGTCATCGACCAAGTCAATATCTATGAAGCAACCAAACTGGCTATGAAGGAAGCAATCTCCCAGCTCAGTCCTCAACCTGAGTACCTTTTGATAGATGCCATGAAACTGGATTTACCAATTTCACAAACATCTATCATCAAAGGAGATGCCAACTCCCTCTCTATCGCAGCAGCATCTATAGTAGCCAAGGTGACACGTGATGAATTGATGAAGGACTACGATCAGCAGTTCCCTGGCTATGATTTTACTGCTAATGCAGGATATGGAACAGCTAAACACCTGGAAGGCCTCACAAAACTAGGAGTTACCCCAATTCACCGAACCAGCTTTGAACCCGTTAAATCACTGGTTTTAGGAGAAAAAGAAAGTTAAGTTAGAAGGAATGATTATGGAGGAACAGTCAGAAACACTCAGTTCCAAGAAAGAATTTGCCTTTGCCTCGAGTACCATATTATCCCAAGTTGGACGAGGAATCATCGTCGGTCTCGTTGTTGGAATTATCGTTGGATCCTTTCGTTTCTTAATTGAAAAAGGCTTCCACCTGATACAAGGACTTTATCAAGATCAAGCGCACCTAGTGCGCAATCTTTTTATCATTGGTCTATTTTATTTAATAGTTTGTTGGCTCAGTGCGAAATTAACTCGGTCAGAAAAAGACATCAAAGGTTCAGGAATTCCTCAAGTCGAAGCTGAACTGAAAGGGCTCATGACCCTCAACTGGTGGGGCGTACTTTGGAAAAAATATATTCTAGGAATTTTGGCTATTGCTAGTGGCCTTATGCTAGGGCGTGAAGGACCAAGCATTCAACTCGGAGCGGTTGGTGGTAAAGGAATTGCCAAATGGCTCAAATCCAGTCCAGTAGAGGAACGTTCCTTGATTGCTAGTGGAGCTGCCGCTGGTCTAGCTGCAGCCTTTAATGCTCCCATTGCAGGACTTCTCTTTGTTGTAGAAGAAGTCTATCACCATTTTTCACGCTTTTTCTGGGTCTCAACTCTCGCAGCCAGTCTCGTAGCAAACTTTGTTTCTCTGCTTATATTTGGCCTAACACCCGTACTGGATATGCCAGACAACATCCCACTCATGACCCTAGACCAGTATTGGATTTACCTCCTTATGGGAGTTTTTCTTGGACTTTCTGGTTTTCTCTATGAGAAAGCTGTGCTCAATGTTGGTCGAGTTTATGACTGGATAGGTCAAAAAATCCGTTTGAATAGAGCTTATTATCCAATTCTGGCTTTCATTCTCATCATACCAGTCGGGATCTTCTTACCCCAAATCCTTGGTGGTGGAAATCAGCTGGTTCTTTCCTTAACTGAGCAAGATTTTAGTTTCCAAGTTCTATTAGTTTACTTTTTGATTCGCTTTGTTTGGAGCATGATTAGCTATGGAAGTGGCCTTCCAGGAGGAATTTTCCTACCAATTTTGGCGCTTGGCTCCTTACTTGGTGCTATAGTTGGTGTTATTTGTGTCAATCTTGGACTTGTCAGTCAAGAGCAATTCCCTATATTTGTCATTCTAGGAATGAGTGGCTATTTTGGAGCAATATCTAAGGCACCCTTAACCGCTATGATTCTGGTAACCGAAATGGTAGGAGATATTCGCAATCTTATGCCACTTGGATTAGTAACCCTAGTTGCCTACATCGTCATGGATCTACTCAAGGGTGCGCCAGTCTATGAGGCTATGTTGGAAAAAATGCTGCCAGAAGAAGCGACAGATGAAGGAGAAGTCACACTTATTGAAATTCCTGTATCAGACAAAATCGCTGGAAAACAGGTTCATGAACTCAATCTGCCACACAATGTCCTCATCACAACACAAGTCCATAATGGCAAGAGCCAAACAGTTAACGGCTCAACCAGAATGTATCTCGGTGATATGATTCACCTAGTTATTCCAAGAAGTGAAATTGGGAAAGTCAAGGATTTGTTGCTGTAGTTCTTCTACATAATTTTTATTATGTAAAAAACGGCTTGATTTATTTAGAAAACCGATTCTCAGCAATGGAATCGAGTCTGGGATAAAAGTCTAACCTTAAATATAAAAAGCGAACAAAACAAGTTGTCTGACACTCATGATTCTGTTTTGTTCGCTTTTTTGTCTAATCTATCGATTTTAAAAACTTATAATAAAGAATTCCTGAAATCAAAATCTTTTTGTCCCAGACTCCTCTTTTTTAATATACTATTTCCTCCCAAATCATTGAAATTATAGCTTGAATTTGATATGATGGTCTTATGGATAAAAGTAGAGCAAAGCGTGAAAATCACGATAAGATAAGAATGAGTCTAATAGCCCTAGTAGCTATCTTTTCAGTAAGTATTTGTGTCCTTGGTTCAATGATTGGATACAAAGTATATACAAAACAAAGTTTTGAACAAAGGATTGAATCTCTCAAAAAAGAGAAAGATGATCAATTGAGTGAGGGAAATCAGAAGGATCATTTTCGTAAGGGACAAGCAGAAGTAATTGCCTATTATCCTCTCCAAGGGGAGCAAGTGATTTCATCTGTAAAAGAAATCATGACACAGGATATTAAGGAAAATCTGGAAGACAAGGAAAATCTGGTTTTTTATTATACGGAGAAACAAGATTCGACTTTAAAAGGGATTGTCAACCGAAGTGTGATGAAACAAGTCTATGATTTAACTTCGTCAAAAGTTGAAGAGACTGAAAAAACTAGTCTAGCGAAAGTGCATTTGACAGAAGATGGTAAACCTTTTACCCTTGATCAACTATTTTCAGATGCTAGTAAAGCCAAAGAAAAGCTGACAAAAGAACTGACTTCTTTTTTACAGGATAAGAAATTGGAGCAAGAAAAGATTGATCAAGTTGTTAAAGCCTTCTCTGACCAAGACTTGTCTGCATGGAACTTTGATTATAAGGATAGTCAGATTATCCTTTATCCAAGTCAGACAGTTGAAAATCTAGACGAGATTGCCTTGCCAGTATCTAGTTTCTTTGAAGTTATTCAGTCCTCTTATTTATTAGATAAGGATGCAGAGCTATATAAGGCCTATTATGAAAAGAAAAATCGTAAAGTAGTGGCCTTGACTTTTGATGATGGACCAAATCCTGCAACGACAAATCAAGCATTAGATACTCTTTCTAAGTATGGTATCAAGGCAACTTTCTTTGTTTTAGGTAAGAATGTTTCTGGTAATGAAGAGATTTTGAAACGCATGAAATCGGATGGCCATGTTATTGGAAACCATAGTTGGAGTCATCCAGTGCTTTCAAAACTTTCCCTTGATGAAGCTAAAAAACAAATTACTGATACTGAGGATGCGCTAACTAAAGTGTTGGGTTCTAGCTCTAAACTTATGCGTCCCCCTTATGGAGCCATTACAGACGACATTCGCAATAGCCTCGATTTGAGCTTTATTATGTGGGATGTGGATAGTTTGGACTGGAAAAGTAAAAATGAAGCATCTATTTTGACAGAAATTCAGCGTGAAGTTAAGAATGGTTCTATTATTCTCATGCATGATATCCATGCTGAGACAGTAAATGCTCTGCCGAAGGTTATTGACTATTTGAAAGGTCAGGGGTATGACTTTGTGACAATTCCAGATTTGTTAGATACTCGTCTTAAACCTCACCAGCTCTATTACGACCGTGACCAATAATACACAAAATCTAAAGAGATAAGTTTTCTTTGAGAATTTGTTTCTTTGGATTTTCTTCTCATAGAAAGGAAAAATAATGAAATCTTATACTTTAAACAATGGTGTTACAATTCCAGTACTGGGATTTGGAACCTGGAAAGCTGAAAATGGAGAGATTGCCTATCAAGCTGTACTAGAGGCTTTAAAGGCAGGCTATCGCCATATCGATACGGCAGCTATTTATAAAAATGAAGAAAGCGTTGGTCGTGCCATTCAAGATAGTGGCATTCCGAGAGAGGAGATTTTTGTAACCAGTAAACTCTGGAATACAAATCACAACTATAAGCAAACTCGTCAGGCTTTTGAAGAGTCTTTAGAGAAACTGGGCTTGGAATATTTGGATTTGTATTTGATTCATTGGCCAAATCCAAAACCACTCAGAGAAAATAACCACTGGAAAATCCGAAATTCAGAAGTTTGGAGAGCGATGGAGGATCTTTACCTAGAAGGCAAAATCCGTGCTATCGGTGTTAGTAATTTTCTTCCCCATCATTTGGATGCCTTGCTTGAAACAGCAAAAATTCTTCCAGCGGTCAATCAAGTTCGCTTGGCACCAGGTGTGTATCAAGAGGAAGTCGTAGCTTACTGTCGAGAAAAAGGTATTTTATTGGAAGCTTGGGGACCTTTTGGTCAGGGAGAACTGTTTGATAGCAAGCAAGTGCAAGAAATCGCAGCAAATCATGGAAAGTCTGTTGCTCAGATAGCCTTGGCATGGAGCTTAGCAGAAGGATTTTTACCGCTTCCGAAATCTGTCACAGCGTCTCGTATTCAGGCTAATCTTGATTGCTTTGGAATCGAATTGAGTCATGAGGAGCGTGAAACCTTAAAAGCGATTGCTGTTCAGTCGGGTGCTCCACGAGTTGATGATATGGATTTCTAGAAAATCATAAAAAGAATTGTACATTGTTCCAATTTTTGATATAATAGTCAGCAGGAAAGAAAGTCTTATGGCGTTCTTCAAGCGAGCTTGGGATAGTGGGAGCCAAGTAGGGCAAAATAAAGAACTGGCGCTTTCTGTAGTATTTTCAAAAACAATGAAGTAATAAATTAGGGTGGAACCGCGTTTCTGACGCCCCTAGTCGCAAGGCTTGGGTGTTGAAATTCGGTTCTTTTTGATTTCGTCTAATGCCTAAGTAGAAAGGAGCATAATGCTTAAAGGATCTTGTTTATGTAAAGCAGTGACCTACACTCTAGATGAGGAATTATCGGAATTAGTTTTTTGTCATTGCTCATTTTGTCGGAAAGCAACTGCGTCTGCCTATACAGTTAATGCCAAAGTTAGCAGTGAAAAGTTAGTATTGCATGGAAAAGAAAAGCTTGTTTCTTATAGTTCTTCTCCAGGAAAACAGCGTTATTACTGCCAGAACTGTCATAGTCAAATTTTCACTGTTCAAGAAAATATACCAGAAGTCTGTGCTTTAAAATTAGGTACAATAGATGAATGCGATCAGAATTTACAAACTGTTCCTAAACGTCATATTTTTCAGGACCCAGCCTTTTCTTGGTTGCTTGATAAATAAATCTAAGAAGATAATGTAAATTAAAGGAGTAAACAATGTCTAAAAAATTGACTTTCCAGGAAATCATCCTTACTTTGCAACAATTTTGGAATGACCAAGGTTGTATGCTTATGCAGGCTTATGATAATGAAAAAGGTGCGGGAACGATGAGTCCTTACACTTTCCTTCGTGCTATCGGACCTGAGCCATGGAATGCGGCTTATGTAGAGCCATCACGTCGTCCTGCTGACGGTCGTTACGGGGAAAACCCTAACCGTCTTTACCAACACCACCAATTCCAGGTGGTCATGAAGCCATCTCCATCAAACATCCAAGAACTTTACCTTGAGTCTTTGGAAAAATTGGGAATCAATCCTTTGGAACACGATATTCGTTTTGTTGAGGACAACTGGGAAAACCCATCAACTGGTTCAGCTGGTCTTGGTTGGGAAGTTTGGCTTGATGGGATGGAAATCACTCAGTTCACTTATTTCCAACAAGTTGGTGGATTGGCAACTGGCCCTGTGACTGCGGAAGTTACCTATGGTTTGGAGCGTTTGGCTTCTTACATCCAAGAAGTAGATTCTGTCTATGATATTGAGTGGGCCGATGGTGTAAAATACGGAGAAATCTTTATCCAGCCTGAGTATGAGCACTCAAAATATTCATTTGAAATTTCAGATCAAGAAATGTTGCTGGAAAACTTTGATAAGTTTGAAAAAGAAGCTGGTCGTGCCTTGGAAGAAGGATTGGTGCACCCTGCCTATGACTATGTTCTCAAATGTTCACACACCTTTAACCTGCTTGATGCGCGTGGTGCTGTATCTGTAACAGAGCGCGCAGGCTATATTGCACGTATCCGTAACTTGGCCCGTGTTGTAGCCAAAACCTTTGTCGCAGAGCGCAAACGTCTAGGCTACCCACTTTTAGATGAAGCAACACGAGCTAAACTCTTAGCAGAAGACGCAGAATAGTGAGTAATACTGTGCTCTAAAATCGTTAAAGGCAAGTCAAAGACTTGCTAGAGGAATATGCACCGCCGTACTGTTATGTGGGGATTTTTGAAACCTTGGGTTCAAAAATCAGTCAGCTAAATCCACTTTGATGAGACTGTTGGAAATCTTAATCAATTTAGTATTAGATTTCCATACAGACTCACAAAGTTAGTTAGCGACGTCCCCAGTACCTAAGGTGCATATCAAAAAAGATTGAAGAAAATGTAAAGGAAAAAACATGACAAAAAACTTATTAGTAGAACTCGGTCTTGAAGAATTACCGGCCTATGTTGTCACACCAAGTGAAAAACAACTGGGCGAAAAAATGGCAGCCTTCCTCAAGGAAAACCGCCTGTCTTTTGAAGCCATTCAAACCTTCTCAACACCACGTCGTTTGGCTGTTCGTGTGACTGGTCTTGCAGACAAACAGTCTGATTTGACAGAAGATTTTAAGGGTCCAGCAAAGAAAATTGCCTTGGATAGTGATGGAAACTTCACCAAAGCAGCTCAAGGATTTGTTCGTGGAAAAGGATTGACTGTTGAAGATATCGAATTCCGTGAAATCAAGGGTGAAGAATATGTCTATGTCACTAAGGAAGAAATTGGTCAAGCAGTTGAAGCCATTGTTCCAGGTGTTGTGGATGTCTTGAAGTCACTGACTTTCCCTGTCAGCATGCACTGGGCTAACAACACCTTTGAATACATCCGCCCTGTTCACACTTTGACTGTTCTTTTAGATGAAGAAGAGTTTGACTTGGATTTCCTTGATATTAAGGGTGATCGTGTGAGCCGTGGTCATCGTTTCTTGGGACAAGAAACTAAGATTCAGTCAGCATTGAGCTATGAAGAAGATCTTCGTAAGCAGTTTGTAATCGCAGATCCACGTGAACGTGAGCAAATGATTGTTGACCAAATTAAGGCAATCGAAGCTGAGCACGGTGTACATATCGAAATTGATGCGGACTTGCTTAATGAAGTCTTGAACTTGGTTGAATACCCAACTGCCTTTATGGGAAGTTTTGATGCCAAATACCTTGAAGTTCCAGAAGAAGTTTTGGTGACTTCGATGAAGGAACACCAACGTTACTTTGTTGTCCGTGATCAAGATGGAAAACTCTTGCCAAACTTCATTTCTGTTCGTAACGGAAACGCAGAGCATTTGGAAAATGTCATCAAAGGAAATGAAAAAGTCTTGGTAGCCCGCTTGGAAGACGGTGAATTCTTCTGGCGTGAAGATCAAAAATTAGTGATTTCAGATCTTGTTGAAAAATTAAACAATGTAACCTTCCATGAGAAGATTGGTTCCCTTCGTGAACACATGATTCGTACGGGTCAGATTGCTATTCTCTTGGCAGAAAAGGCTGATTTGTCAGCGGATGAAACAATTGACCTAGCCAGAGCAGCAGCCATTTACAAGTTTGACTTGTTGACAGGTATGGTTGGTGAGTTTGACGAACTCCAAGGAATTATGGGTGAAAAATATGCCCTTCTTGCTGGGGAAACTCCAGCGGTGGCAGCTGCTATTCGTGAACACTACATGCCTACATCAGCTGAAGGAGAACTTCCAGAGAGCAAGGTCGGCGCAGTGCTGGCTATTGCAGATAAATTGGATACGATTTTGAGTTTCTTCTCAGTAGGCTTGATTCCATCAGGTTCTAATGACCCTTATGCTCTTCGTCGTGCAACTCAAGGTGTGGTTCGTATCTTGGATGCTTTTGGTTGGCACATTGCTATGGATGAGCTGATTGATAGCCTTTATGCTTTGAAATTTGACAGCTTGACTTATGAAAATAAGACGGAGGTTATGGACTTTATCAAGGCTCGTGTTGATAAGATGATGGGTTCTACTCCAAAAGATATCAAGGAAGCAGTACTTGCAAGTTCGAACTTTGTTGTGGCGGATATGTTGGAAGCAGCAAGTGCTCTCGTAGAAGCAAGCAAGGAAGAAGACTTCAAACCATCTGTTGAATCACTTTCTCGTGCCTTTAACTTGGCTGAGAAGGCAGAAGGAGTTGCTACAGTTGATTCAGCTCTCTTTGAGAATGAAGAAGAGAAAACCTTGGCAGAAGCAGTAGAATCACTCGTTTTGTCAGGGACTGCCAGTCAGCAATTGAAACAACTCTTTGCGCTTAGCCCAGTCATTGATGCATTCTTTGAGAATACCATGGTTATGGCTGAAAATGAAGCAGTCCGTCAAAATCGTTTGGCAATCTTGTCGCAATTAACTCAAAAAGCAGCTAAACTTGCACGTTTTAACCAAATCAATACCAAATAAAATCTGTTAAACGGATTAAATCTTATCATAAAGGAGAGAAACATGGATCCTAAAAAAATTGATCGTATTAACGAGCTTGCCAAAAAGAAAAAAACAGAAGGCTTGACCCCAGAAGAAAAAGTAGAACAAGCCAAACTACGTGAGGAGTACATCGAAGGTTATCGTCGCACTGTTCGTCACCACATCGAAGGGATCAAAATTGTGGACGAAGAAGGAAACGATGTTACACCAGAGAAACTACGTCAAGTCCAACGTGAAAAAGGGTTACATGGCCGTAGTCTTGATGACCCAAATTCATAATAAATATTCTTTCTTTTAACAAAGATAGATGAAATAATACCAAAAGACTATCATACATAAATGAGCCGCACCTCAAAAGTTAGAGCTAGAAAATCTAACTTTTGAGGTGTTTTTATTTGAAAAAAGACAGTAAAAAAGCGCAAAAAATCACTTCCTGTGCTATACTGTAATTGAAATTTTTTTAGTTTTGGCGTTAGAACTGTTTCCTCAGTCCTAGCGCCTTTTCTTTTTGATAAGTCTGCTTGGTGGAGAGTAGTTTGTAAATGATTCTGAGAATCTTATGAGCACAAGCAATGACGGCTTTCATCTTGCTTCCTCTTTGGGAAATTCGATTGTAAAAAGAAGAAAAAGCTGGATCCTTGGAATGTGCTGCAATTAATCCCGACATGGTCAAAACCTGTTTTATTTAGCGATTTCCTTGCGTGATGTGTGAGGATTTTTTAATGCCAGCACTTTCATAAGATCCTGGGCATAGTCCAGCCCAGGATGCTAAGTGTGCATCGGATGGAAAGGCTGTAACAGTTAGTCCAATCTCAGCTAGAATAGTGGCAGCACAGTTTTCATTCACACCAGGAATGGTTTGAAGTATCCTATTTTCCTCAGGGAAACTCCTTTTCGATGTAGTGTTGAATCTCATCGGTCAATTTTTCAATGAGTTCCTGATACATCTGATATTCCTCTAAGCTCTGGTCTAAGAGGAAGCGATCTTCTAGTGACAACTTTCCTTCCATCGCTTCAACAAGTTCTTCTGGACTTGCTTTCACTCGCTTTTGGATACAAGGGATAACAGATTCTACATTGATGCTTTCTCCGTTAATAAATAATTTTAAAAGTGATCGCCCTGTCTTAGAAAAAATATCAGAAAGATAACTTGTTAGCTTGATATTAGCCCGTTGTAAGAGATTATGAATTTCATTTTTGACTTGAGTTTGACGCTGCTTGTAAGAACGCATGCGACGTGTCAGTAAACGAAGCTGTACTACTTCAGGAGCAGGGATATAGGAAGGTTCAATTAGTCCGCAACGGCCGAGTTGAGCAATCCATTCGGCATCTTTCATGTCTGTTTTTCGACCAGGCACATTCTTGATATGTTGAGGATTGGCAAGTACCGAGACGAGATTAGAATCTGAAAAGATATTAAAGAGAGGGAGCCAATATTGCCCAGTACTTTCAAAAAAGACATGTGTGACATGGTTTTCCACCATCCAATCTAAGGCATTGTGAAGAGCTACAGTAGTTGTCCCAAATTTCTTCTGAATTTTCTTTGGTTTATTGCTATCTAGTAGACCATCTAGAATACAACAAACGATAGACTTTTGGTGGACATCGATTCCACAACACGTTTCAATCATGACTTCCATTATAAAAACCTCCTGTTAACTATTTGAACAATAGAACAAGAGGCTACTAGTAAGATATTTTCATGCTCAAGGCATATTAGAGTTATTTCACGACTCTTGTTCATGCAGTTTAACATACAGGCTAGGAAAAGCCCTATTAAAGATCACGGATTGGTATTGTTCATTTTCATTATGAGATAAACTTCTTTTTCTGTCATGAGTTATCAGGCTCTGCCTGCTTAGAGTTTTTTATGAACTTGGTTTGCTTTTTAAAACACGCGATACACATAGGGATTCTCTGGTTTATCGACTTTGGTAAAGCTATCGATTTCCAAGGTTGGGAGATTTTGTTTGAGTTCTTTATGGTAGTGATTGACCAGTTTTCCTTTGGCTGAAATCCAAGTGTTGTTTTCATATTGACGGGTACTTCCCTTGGTCAGCAACCCATAGACACCAGAATCTGCGATACAGTGAATAATACCGAAGCGGAATAGAAATTGGCTATTGGCATGACTGGGATCATTGTAGACAAAGCCTGTGAACTGGACTGTCTTACCCTCAAACTCATCTGGATAGTCGTAGATAGCTTCCATGACTTCCATATAGTTTTCGTTCGTGATCTGAATACTATCTTGGGACAAGTATTTATCCGCCGCAGTTCGCATTTCCTTTTCATAGGCTGATTTTGAAAAATAAGAACTGGTATCTGGTTTCAAATATTGGCTTGTCGTGCCTTCACTTGTCTGAATGGCTTGATCCGTGCCTTCTGATAAGGGGAAATGGTAGCCTTTTGCTGAAACAGTCTGGGAATCCAAGCTAACAGTTGGAAAAGTTAAACCGACGACAATAGGAATAGCCAGAAGAGCAACACTAGTAACCTTCGCTAATCGGCTGTTCAGATGACTGTGGGTTTTGACTTGCTTCATCCAGATATACAATTGAACAATAGCCAAGATAAAGGAAAGCACCATGGAAATATAGGCCAGATAGGAATAGTGCATGTTGATGTACTGGTTTAATTTTCCCGACAGATGGAGATAAATGGTCAATTCAAAATAGCCAGCTAAAACTAAAAATCTAATCATAGGATGACTCCAATCAAGAGAGAATAAACTAAGACGGCGAGAGTCACAATCGTAATGAAGTGACTGATAAATCGTGCTTTCAAGTAATTTTTCATCATGAGAATATTTTTGATATCCAGCATTGGGCCAATGACGAGAAAGGCCAGAACTGGTGCCAAGCCGAAACTTGAGAGAAGAGAAGCCCCGATAAAGGCATCCGCCTCACTACAGAGCGAAAGAAGAAAGGCCAAAAGCATCAAGAGCAGGATGGCAAAAAGAGGGGTCGCACTAATAGAGGTCAGAATCCGAGTTGGAACATAGACCTGTATCATAGAGGCAAAGAGACAGCCAAATACCAAATAGCGTCCCGTATCAAAAAACTCATCAATGGCCTGCACAAAGACCTGAAAAACTTTTTTTGTAGGACTCAAATCAGAAAAATCGTGCTCATGACAGGCCAAACGATTTTCTTTTTGAATCGGTTCTTGCCAGAAAAATCCTAGAAAAATCCCAAGTATCACAGCCACAACAATGGAACCCAGAGCTCGTAACAGGGCGACGTGGAATGAGTTGCCAAAGGCAGAATAGGTCGCAAAGAGAACAATGGGATTGATAACAGGTGCAGTCACAAGAAAGGGAACGGCCGTGTAACTAGGAACTTTCTTTTCCAGGAAACGATTGATAATGGGGACGATTCCACATTCACAAGAAGGGAAAAGCATCCCGACAAAGGTCCCAAAAAAGATTCTCCCCCAACGATTTCGAGGGAGAAAATGATAAACCTTGTCAGGTGTGATATAGACCTCAATCAGCCCTGAGACAACACTTCCTATCAGAACGAAGGGGAGGGCTTCAATGATAATGGAGAGAAAAATGGCTCCAGTCTGAAGCACACTAGAAGGGAGTTGTTGGAAAGCAGTCATCTAGTTTTTCTTTTCTGCTTTGGCTTTTTTCTCTTTGTCATCAGGGAAAGTGACTTGTTTCAAATCAGGGAGTTTCGCAAACTCCTTAAACATCTTGTCCAAGTCGTCTCGTTTTGTAAATTTTACAGCCATAGGTGTACCTCGATTCTAAATTCTACCTCTATTATACTATTATTTTGAGGAAAAGGGAAAAGTTAAAATTGAGGATCTAACGAATAATAGAGCTTGATATATCCTAATATACACTATGATTGTGATATAATAGTTGTGGAATAACGGAGGGAATGATGGATCATGAAACAATCGGTCAGGTTACCGATGAAGTAAAAGAAATTTTTGATATTGTTTTTGAAGCCAGTGATATCAAGGTTAACAAAGACGGTTTAAGAAGCCATATGATAAAACGTCATCACAATGATGTGATTCATCATATCGAAGATCTGGAACTCATACTAAGGAACCCAGATTTCGTCGGGGTCAATCCACGAGAGAAAGATGCTAGTTTTGAATATGTTAAAAGATTTGATGATAATGTTCTTGTTGCCATCAAGTTACATAAAAGTGGAGATTTCTTTTATGTTCCGACCATGTATCGCTTACAAGATTTTAAGTTACAAAGTCGTATTAAGTCTGGTAGATTGAGAAAGCTTGACAAAAAAAGTAGATAGTGCTAGAATAACATTAACGAAAGACATTTGAGGGCAGAAAGGTTCCTGTCGCACCTTGAAAAAGGTATCTGAGATGCTGGGTACACCGACCAGCCAAATGTCTGTTATTTCAAAGGAGGGGCTTAAATGCTCCTTTTTTGTTTAAAAATTTCAAAAAAGATTATCCCCACCGCAGGCTCAGGCTTGCGATTTTTTATTTGCTCTGAAAATTGATTCGTTAACTTCAACAAAGAGTTTTATAAAGCGTTTTGTAAAAAATAAAAACAGTGAAATTACTCATAGATTCTTTTGTAAACTATTAGAATTAAATTGCAACCTTCTCAATGAATAGAATATTGAAATGAAGTAAATTTATTTCCCAACTTATGTTTTAAAATTGTAAGAGCTAATTTGAAACGTTTAGCTTGTGGTATAATAGATTCATGGATAAAAAATATGAAAAAATCTCCCAAGATTTGGGTGTGACCTTAAAACAAATTGATACTGTCTTGTCTTTAACAGCTGAAGGGGCAACTATTCCCTTTATCGCGCGTTATCGTAAGGACATGACTGGTAGTCTGGATGAGGTGGCGATTAAGGCCATTATTGACTTGGATAAAAGTCTGACAAATCTCAACGACCGTAAGGAAGCTGTCTTAGCTAAAATTCAAGAACAAGGCAAGTTGACCAAGGAGTTGGAAGAAGCTATCTTAGCTGCCGAAAAATTAGCAGACGTTGAAGAACTCTATCTTCCTTACAAGGAAAAACGTCGTACCAAGGCAACCATTGCTCGTGAGGCTGGACTCTCTCCTCTTGCTCGCTTGATTTTGCAGAATGTAGCCGACTTAGAGAAAGAGGCTGAAAAGTTTGTCTGTGAAGGATTTGCGACTGGTAAGGAAACCTTGGCTGGTGCAGTTGATATCTTGGTCGAAGCCTTATCGGAAGATGTCAATTTACGCGCTCTAACTTATCAGGAGGTGCTGAGACACTCCAAACTCACTTCTCAAGTCAAGGATGAAAGTCTTGATGAAAAGCAGGTTTTTCAGATTTATTATGATTTTTCTGAGACAGTTGGGAACATGCAGGGTTATCGTACCTTGGCTCTCAATCGTGGGGAAAAGCTAGGTGTCTTGAAGGTCGGTTTTGAACATGCGACGGACCGTATTCTAGCTTTCTTTGCTGCTCGTTTCAAGGTGAAAAATACCTATATTGATGAAGTCGTTCAACAGTCAGTTAAGAAAAAAGTTTTGCCTGCTATCGAGCGCCGTATTCGGACAGAATTAACTGAAAAGGCAGAAGAAGGTGCTATTCAACTCTTTTCTGACAACCTGCGCAATCTTCTCTTGGTTGCTCCGCTGAAAGGGCGCGTGGTTCTTGGATTTGACCCTGCCTTTCGTACAGGTGCCAAGCTAGCTGTCGTGGATGCAACAGGGAAAATGCTGACAACTCACGTTATTTATCCTGTCAAACCAGCCTCTGCTCGTCAAATCGAAGAAGCCAAGAAAGATTTGGCAGACTTGATTGGTCAATACAGTGTAGAAATTATTGCCATCGGAAACGGGACTGCTAGTCGTGAAAGTGAAGCCTTTGTGGCGGAAGTTCTTAAAGATTTTCCTGAAGTCAGCTATGTTATCGTCAATGAAAGTGGTGCTTCGGTCTATTCTGCCAGCGAACTTGCCCGTCAGGAGTTTCCAGACTTGACTGTTGAAAAACGCTCAGCCATCTCTATCGCCCGTCGTTTGCAAGATCCTCTTGCAGAGTTGGTTAAAATCGATCCTAAGTCAATCGGTGTCGGTCAATACCAACACGATGTCAGTCAGAAGAAACTATCTGAGAGTCTGGACTTTGTTGTCGATACAGTGGTAAACCAAGTCGGTGTCAATGTCAATACAGCCAGTCCTGCTCTTCTTTCACACGTAGCTGGACTCAATAAAACTATTTCTGAAAATATCGTCAAATACCGTGAGGAAGAAGGAAAAATCACTTCACGTGCCCAAATCAAGAAAGTTCCTCGTCTGGGAGCCAAAGCATTTGAACAGGCTGCTGGTTTCCTTCGTATTCCTGAAAGTAGCAATATCCTCGATAATACTGGAGTTCACCCAGAGAACTATACTGCGGTTAAGGAACTCTTTAAACGCTTGGATATCAAGGACTTGAATGAAGAGGCCCAAGGCAAACTCAAGTCGCTTTCAGTCAAAGATATGGCGCAAGAGCTAGACCTTGGTCCCGAAACTCTTAAAGATATCATTGCAGACCTTCTCAAACCAGGTCGAGATTTCCGTGATTCCTTTGATGCTCCAGTTCTCCGCCAAGATGTCCTAGATATCAAAGACCTAGTGATTGGTCAGAGGCTAGAGGGTGTGGTGCGTAATGTAGTTGACTTTGGTGCCTTCGTTGACATTGGAATTCACGAAGACGGCTTGATTCACATTTCGCATATGAGTCGCAAGTTTATCAAACACCCTAGTCAAGTTGTGTCAGTCGGAGATTTGGTGACCGTTTGGGTCAAGAAAATCGATACTGAACGTGAAAAAGTCAATCTGTCGCTCCTCGCTCCAAATGAAACTGACTGATTACGTCAAGCAGGTTTCACTAGAAGACTTCGGCAAACCTTTTATCCATCATGTTCAGTGGAATAGGCGTCTACGTTCGACAGGTGGGCGATTTTTCCCCAAAGATGGGCATTTGGATTTTAATCCCAAGGTTTATCAGGAACTCGGTCTGGATGTTTTTAGGAAAATTGTCCGCCATGAACTCTGTCATTATCACCTCTATTTTCAAGGGAAGGGCTATCAACACAAGGATCGGGATTTTAAGGAACTGTTGAAAGCAGTGGATGGATTACGCTTTGTGCCCTCCTTGACAAATAGCCACTCTAAACCACCCAAACTCTATCGTTGTCAATCCTGCCAGCAAAGGTATCATCGAAAGCGAAAGATTGATACCAAACGCTATCGCTGTGGACTTTGTAGAGGTAAATTGCTACTTATAAATCAGCCTGAGGACTGATGAAAGCCGAGCCTACCCGTGATATACTATGTCTAACCTAGCAGAAAGAGGAAAAATCATGAACAGTAAATTTTATAAAATGAGACGAAATCGCATGATTTCAGGAGTTCTGGCAGGTCTGTCAGATAAGTGGAACTTTGATGTTACCCTTGTTCGTTTCTTGTTTGCCATTTTTACAGTTGCAAACTTTGGACTTGGCGTGATTATCTATATCATCCTAGCTTCTATCATGCCTACCAAGGAAGAAATCGAAGCAGAAATGTACGGAACAGGCCCACGCAAACGCAAAGAAGTCCAGGCCATTGACGATAATGAAGGCTGGTTTTGGTGAGGTAGAAACAGTTATTTTACTGTTAGTCTATGAATTCGACTAATCTATTTTAAAATTTTTGAACCCTTGTATCTGCAAGGGTTTTCTTCTTACTTTCTTTTTATGGTAAAATATTTTTAATGAAATGGCTACATTTCCCCCAATCTTACAAAAATGTAAGATTAAAGTCTCTTTTGTAAGGTTAGGTTATGGCAAGCGGTCTTTTTTTGATGTAAACTAGACTCATAAAGAACAAAGGAGTAACATCATGAAACAAATCTTACATAAGAAAACAAGAAAACCAAGCCACAAAGATATCGAGCGCGTTCAGCTGGGATGCGCTATGATGCAAGCAACATTTCATTTGATGGGATATTAAGAAAGGAGATTCTCATGACACTTTTAGATGTAAAACACGTTCAAAAAATTTATAAAACTCGTTTTCAGGGCAACCAAGTAGAGGCCCTCAAGGATATTCACTTTACCGTGGAAAAAGGTGACTACGTTGCCATCATGGGTGAGTCTGGTTCTGGTAAATCAACTCTTCTCAATATTCTAGCTATGCTGGATAAACCAACTCGTGGTCAGGTTTACTTAAATGGAACTGACACAGCAACCATTAAAAATTCACAAGCTTCTAGCTTCCGTCGTGAAAAATTAGGCTTTGTCTTCCAAGACTTTAATTTGCTAGATACTCTGTCTGTTAAGGACAATATCTTGCTTCCGCTTGTCTTGTCAAGAAGACCTATTACGGAGATGATGAAGAAATTGGTGGTGACAGCTGAGAATCTTGGTATCAACCAATTGCAAGAGAAATACCCTTACGAGATTTCTGGTGGTCAGAAACAGCGTGTAGCAGTAGCCCGCGCCATCATCACAGAACCTGAAATTCTCCTTGCGGATGAGCCAACAGGGGCCCTTGACTCCAAATCATCTGCAGCCTTACTTGATGTTTTTGATGAAATCAATGAGCGCGGCCAAACCATTCTCATGGTAACCCACTCAACAGCAGCAGCTAGCAGAGCTAAACGTGTACTCTTTATCAAAGACGGCATTCTTTACAATCAAATCTACCGTGGAGAGAAGACAGAGCGTCAGATGTTCCAAGAAATCTCTGATACCTTGACTGTCATGGCAAGCGAGGTGAATTAGTATGTTTCGATTAACCAATAAGTTAGCGGTATCGAACTTGATTAAAAACCGCAAACTCTACTATCCTTTTGCGCTGGCTGTTCTCTTGGCAGTCACTGTCACCTATCTCTTTTACTCTCTAACCTTTAATCCTAAGATTGCGGAAATCCGTGGAGGATCAACCATTCAAGCTACTCTTGGATTTGGTATGTTTGTCGTCACCCTTGCGTCAGCCATTATCGTCCTTTATGCCAATAGTTTTGTCATGAAGAACCGTTCCAAGGAACTAGGAATTTATGGCATGTTGGGCTTGGAGAAGCGTCATCTTATCAGTATGACCTTTAAGGAGTTAGTGGTATTTGGGATTCTAACTGTTGGAGCGGGTATCGGTATTGGAGCCTTGTTTGACAAGTTAATTTTCGCTTTCCTACTCAAACTGATGAAATTAAAGGTAGAACTAGTCGCTACCTTCCAAATGAATGTTGTCATTGCAGTACTTGTTGTCTTCGGTTTGATTTTCCTAGGCCTCATGTTCCTGAATGCCCTTCGAATCGCCCGTATGAATGCCCTCCAGCTCTCACGTGAGAAAGCTAGTGGTGAGAAAAAAGGTCGTTTCCTACCTCTCCAAACGATTCTTGGTTCGATTAGTTTAGGGATTGGCTATTATCTTGCCCTTACGGTAAAAGATCCTCTTACAGCCTTAACAACCTTCTTCCTAGCTGTTTTGCTGGTTATCTTTGGTACTTATCTTTTGTTCAATGCAGGGATTACCGTTTTCCTTCAAATCTTAAAGAAAAATAAGAAATACTATTACCAACCAAATAACCTCATCTCTGTTTCCAACTTGATTTTCCGTATGAAGAAAAATGCAGTTGGACTAGCAACCATCGCTATCTTGTCAACAATGGTTTTGGTAACCATGTCAGCAGCGACAAGCATTTTCAATTCCGCAGAATCCTTTAAAAAAGTTCTAAATCCTCATGATTTTGGAGTTTCAGGGCAAAATGTTGAAAAAGAAGACTTGGACAAACTCTTGAGCCAGTTTGCAAGTGACAAAGGTTATAAGATTAAAGAAAAAGAAGTGTTTCGTTACACTTACTTCGGTGTTGCGAACCAAGAAGGAAATAAGTTAACCCTTTTTGAAAAAGGACAAAATCGTGTCCAACCCACAACAGTTTTCATGGTATTTGACCAAAAAGATTATGAAAATATGACTGGTCAAAAACTGTCTCTATCAGGAAATGAGGTCGGACTCTTTGCCAAGAATGAGGGAGTTAAAGAACAGAAAACTCTAATTCTGAATGATCATCAATTTTCTGTCAAAGAAGAATTTACTAAAGATTTTATTGTCAACCACGTTCCAAATCAGTTTAATATTTTGACTGCTGATTACAATTATCTTGTTGTACCTGATTTACAAGCCTTTTTGGATCAATTCCCAGCTTCGGCTATCTATAATCAGTTTTACGGTGGCATGAATGTAAATGCCAGCGAAGAAGAACAACTCAAGGTCGCTGACGAGTATGATAAATACCTCGATCAGTTTAATGCTCAATTAAACACGGAAGGTAGCTATGTTTACGGTAGTAATCTATCAGATGCTAGTACTCAGATGAGTGCCCTCTTTGGTGGTGTCTTCTTTATCGGTATTTTCCTATCTATTATCTTTATGGTCGGAACCGTTCTGGTCATCTACTACAAACAAATTTCTGAAGGCTACGAAGACCGTGAGCGCTTTATTATCTTGCAGAAAGTTGGTTTAGATCAAAAGCAAATCAAGCAAACCATTAACAAACAGGTTTTAACTGTTTTCTTCCTTCCTTTGCTTTTTGCCTTCATACATCTAGCCTTTGCCTACCATATGCTTAGTCTGATTTTAAAAGTGATTGGTGTAATAGATACGAATATGATGTTGACTGTAACCTTGTCTATCTGCGCTATCTTCTTCATCGCCTATGTGCTGATTTTCATGATTACTTCTAGAAGCTATCGCAAGATTGTACAAATGTAAAAAAAGATACCTCGACTTCAACAGAGCCTACTGAAAAAGTCATTAAATTGATGGCTTTTTTGTTATACTAGAGATGAGGTGAAATAATGCTTGATAATCAGTTAACTATGGATGTCAGTCCTTATTCTAGTTTGTATGATATCGTGGTTCCTAAAACCCACTTTTTACGTCAGCTAACTGAACTCTGTGATTTTAGCTTTATCTATGATGAACTAGAAAAGAATTATCGTCCCGATTTTGGGCGTAAAGCTTATTCACCGATTATGATGTTTAAATATCTCTTGTTAAAAGATATTTATAAGTTATCGGATGTCGATGTGGTGGGACGTTCCTTGTCAGATATGGCCTTTAAATTTTTTCTTGGTCTAGCTCCGGAGGATTCTGTTATCGAACCATCCTCTCTGACAAAATTTAGAAAGTTAAGAATTAAAGATGACAATCTGCTTGATGTATTGATTCAGAAGTCTGTTCAAATTGCACTCGAACACAACTTGATTAAGAGTAAGATCCTCATTGTGGATGCCACTCACACCAAGGCTCATTATAATCATAAGAAGCCCCAAGAAATTCTTAGGGAGCGCTCAAAAGCTTTACGTAAAACAATTTATCAACATTCAGAAGATATCAAAATAGAATTTCCAAAGAAACCTCAGGAAGATAACCTCGAAGCAGAGTTGACCTATACAGAGGAGTTAATGGCTGTGGTTGAAAAACACGAGGAACTCTTAGCTCTACCGGCTGTTTCTCAAAAGTTCAATTACCTAAAAGAAGCTGTTGATGATGACTTAGAACACTTGGAAGCTTCTGTTAAAGAGGAGGCTAGGCTTGGACATAAGACAGCCGACACCTCTTTCTATGGATATAAAAGTCATATCGCTATGACGGATGAACGGATTATTACTGCTTGCGTGGTCACTTCTGGTGAACAAAGCGATGGGAAATATTTATCTGAGTTATATGCCAAAACAAAGGAAAATAGTCTGGACATCGAGACTATTATTGGTGATGCGGCTTATTCAGGAAAGGACAACATTCAACTAGCTCGCAAAGAAAAGATTCATTTGGTGTCAAAACTGAACCCTTCAGTTTCAAAAGGTTACCGTAAAGAAGAGGATGCGTTTGAATTTAATAAAGATGCAGGGCTATTTGTCTGTCCAGAAGGACACATGGCTGTTCGCAAAGCAAGGACAGGAAAAAAATATCAAAATAAGAATCAAGTTGTCACTCATTACTTTGACATTGAGAAGTGCAAGAGTTGCCTTTCCAAGGAAGGGGGTTATAAGGAGGGGGCAAAGTCTAAAACTTATTCAATAACCATTAAGAGTAACGACCATCTTTTCCAGAAGAAATTTCAGGAAACACCGTATTTTAAAGAAATGGCCAGACATCGCTATAAAATCGAAGCGAAGAATGCCGAACTAAAACAGAGACATGGCTTTGATGTCGCAAGGGCATTGGGTCTTTTCAACATGGAGTTACAGGCAGCCACAACCATCTTCGTGGTCAATATGAAACGAATTATGACCTTAATAAATACAAAATAACCGAGGAACTCGCTCAAATTAACGAGAGATTCCTCGGTTTTCATTTCATTAAAAGTAAGAGACCTATTTTTTCAGTGGACTCACTTCAACATCGAGGTATTTCTTGTATTTTAAATGCTGAAAAGTTGTCCGAGCAGGAAGGTAACTCCCATAGTTAAGAGACCAATAGCAAGGTTCCGAATCATAGCTGTTTTGGTTGGGGCTTTTCCAAGTTTGGCACTAGTGTAACCAGTGAGAAGAAGGGCCACACCGACGATAAGGACAGTAGCAGGGATGCGGTAATCACTTGGGAAAATGGTCACTGACAGCATTGGTGGTAAGCTACCAAGGAAAAAAGAAATAAAGCTAGAAATGGCAGCGTGCCAAGGAGTGGTAAATTCTTCATACTCTATCCCATATTTTTCCTCTACCAGAGCCTTGAGTGGATTTTTAAGAAAGGCCTTGTTGGTCAAGAGTTGAGCAGAGGTTTCACATTCTCCATTTTGGATATAAGCTACATAGAGAGACTTTTTTGCTAGTTCCATATCTTGGTCTAGCAAGAGTTTCTCACGCGCAACGGCTGCTTCCTCGGTATCTTTTTGAGTTGAAACGGATACATATTCTCCACCAGCCATTGAAAAGGCACCGGCCAAAATAGCTGCAAAACCTGATAAAAAAATAATCCAGATATTGCTCGTAGCACTAGCAACCCCAATAACCACACCAGCAATGGAAATAATCCCATCGTTAGCACCAAGAACACCAGCACGCAGGATATTTAAACGACCTGCAAAATTTGAATCGATTTCGTGATTTGTTTCTGACATACTATTCTCCTTTTTATCCAGTATAAAGGAAAAATATAAGGAAATCAATCTTTTAAAAGTATCTGAAAAAAGTTGCACGATTTTAATGAAAAAGAGGAAAAAGCTTTTCTGTTTAAGCTTTATCAATAAAACATGCTATAATAGTTGCAGAAAGGTTGGTGTTTATGGCTAGGATATTGGTTATTGAAGATAATAGTGACATTCAAGAGATTTTGCGAACACTTCTTACTGAGGAGCATGAGGTGATTCAAGCCTTTTCAGGAACTGAAGGCATCATGCGTTTTGACCAAGGTGGGATTGATCTCGTTTTGCTAGATATCATGCTTCCTGGGAAAAATGGGGATCAGGTTTTAAAAGCCATCAGGGAACAAAGTCAAATTCCAGTCATTATGCTAACAGCTTTGAGCGATAAGAAGTTAATCAGTCAATACCTCTTAGACGGTGCCAATGATTACATCGTCAAACCTTTTGATTTGGACGAAGTCTTTGCCAGAGTTACTGTTCAATTACGTCAAAGCGTAGAAAAACAGCCTATGGAAATAGGAAAAACTGAAAATCTGCCACAAAACTTGAAAAATATCCAGTTTGATGCCGAAAGTTTTGAAATCAAAAATAGTCAGGAAACGATTCGCCTTGCCAAGAAAGAATGCTTGATTCTCCAAACTCTCCTTAAACACCCTAAGAAAATTTTCACCAAGGAAGAACTTTATGAATTGGTCTGGGAGGATAGCTACCTACCTGGAGATAATACTCTCAATACGCATTTGAGTAATCTTCGTAAAAAATTAAACCAGCTTGACCCAAATCAAGAATATATTGAAACCATCTGGGGAGTTGGGGTAAGATTAAAAGGAGACAAGCAATGACCTACATGATAATTTTTGTCCTACTAGTACTCCTAATTATTTTATCGATTGCATTGATTCGCTACCATCTAGCACTTAAAAACTTGAGTCAACAGATTGAAGACAAGATTCTCACAGGTAGTATGAAAAGAGTCGGAATCAGCATTTTTTCCAAACATTTTTTACAACTCTACCAGCAGATTGATAATCTATTTCAGGAAGTAGAGCAATCTCGATTGGTTATGAAAAGGGAAAAGCAGACTCTGGATATGGCCATCAGCAATATCGCCCATGATATTCGGACGCCTTTGACTATCGCGTCAGGCTACACCCAACAATTGATAAAATCTCCTGAAGATAAATTAGAAACCCTACAAAAAATAGCCCAGCATCTTGATTTAGTTTCCAAACGTTTGGAGGCTCTCCTAGAATATCGTCGTTTGATGGAAGGAGCTGTCAAACCGAAACTGGAAGAAGTGGATTTTTCAACTTTTATCACCAAAAAGACTCTGGCTTATTATGATGTTTTTCAGGCGGCAAATATCACGCTTGATTTTAAGGTTGAAGCTGGTTTAACAATGAGGACTGATGAAGACTTGCTGGATCGCATTTTACAAAATTTGCTTGGAAATGTCCTCAAGCATGGTAAGGAAGAAGCGCGTCTATCTTTGAGAAAGGAAAAGGAACAGCTTGTCTTAGAGATTGCAAACCTTGTTAAACAGCCCATCAAAAGAATAGAAAATCTCAGCAATCGTTTTTATTCTGAAAATCTATCTGATACGGAAGAATCCTCTGGTTTAGGCCTTTATATCACTGAGGAATTATGCCATCTTCTTGGTGCAGAGATGAAACTAAGCACAGATGGGCAGTGGTTATCGGTTTTTATTCACTTTTAACGAAATAAACCTCCTCTGTAGGCTAGAGGAGGTCTTTTTTATAGACTTTTCTTTTTGAAAACTGCCAGTCCACTTAGATTAAAGATTACAATAACAGCTAAGGTAACTATAAGTGTATAGAAAATGGATTCACTATTAGCAGTCATAGCATAGAAAAACTGCAATGATAAATATGGCAAAATTTTGATACTTGGAAAAATGAGCATTGGCATAGAAAGTAAGATAGAGCTGACCAAATATCCAATAAATACTGCAAGATAAGAATGACTAACATAGAGGATGAAGGAAACAATGGAAAGCCAAGCAAGGAGGCAAAGGAATTGAAGGGAAATGGTTATCAGTAGATTGCCAATAAAGCCATCAGGCATATAGTTCCAAATCCATTTAAGATCGTTGCTGGAATAAAGGTAATCACAAGGCTGATGATAAGTTGCAAGAGTGCAATACAAGCCACTACAAAGGCTTTGGCAAGGAAAAACTCGGTACGAGAAACACCCACTGTTAAATTATTTTTATAGAGCTTTCCGATTAAATCAACACCGAGAACTAGACAAGTTAGAACAATACAGAGAAAAACGAGGTTTGAACCTTGACTAGATGCATTGATAAGTGCTTGTACACCGTCCCAACCATGGGTTTGAATTTCTGGTTTTTCTGTCTGGATTGCCATCAGATGACCAGTAGCTCCTATACTTGCTCCCATTAGCATGAGAGTAAAGAGAATAAATTCTGTAATCCAGAATCCTTTGGAACGGAAAAGACGGTAAAAGTCTGCTTGAATGGTATGTATCATGATTTTCCTCCTATTCGACCAATTGAGTGAAGTATTCTTCTAGGTTTTGACGGGCATAGTAAATCTCGTCAATGGCAACATCTGCCAAGGTTAATTCCTTGAGAATCTGTTTGACATCTTGTTCTTGACCAAAGATATGGATTTCATTTTCTGGATTAACAACCTTGAACTGGAGCTGGATTTGTTCTTTCAATACTTGACAAGCTTTCTCTTGGTCGGCTGTCTTAAGCACAATATAATCCTCACTTAGTGTTTCAAATTCAGCTTTGCTGATTTCACGGATAATCTTGCCTTGATCTAAAATACCAAAACGATTAGCTAGGAGGTATAGTTCTGACAAGATATGGCTAGAGATGAGAATGGTTATCCCTTGTTCTTGATTGAGTCGTTGAATCATTAGTCGAAATTCTTTGATACCGATTGGGTCGAGACCGTTGATAGGTTCATCTAAGATTAGGAAATCTGGTTTGGATAGGAGGGCAATGGCGATACCAAGTCTTTGTTTCATTCCTAGCGAGAAATCACGAAAGACTTTCTTACCTGTATCTGGCAAACCTACATAATCCAGGGTTTCTCGAATGACTTGATCAGCATTTGGAATATGGCGAATCATACAATAATATTTCAGGTTTTGGTAGGCTGTTAAGTGATTATGAGCTACAGGTGATTCAATAACAGAACCTACTCGAGATAGAGCCTTGGTCCACTCATTTTCCGTTTGGCTAGAGAAGAGGGAAACAGTTCCTTTATCCGCAAACAGTAGTTGCGTAATGATTTTTATCAAGGTGGTTTTCCCAGCTCCATTCTTTCCTATAAGTCCATAAATATCTCCCTCTCTTATCGTTAGATGAAGATCCTGAAGAATAGCTTGTTTATCGAAGTTTTTGGACAATCCATGAATGTCAAGTACTGTTTTCATGATTCTCTCCTTTTTATTTATTTTGATAACTTTAGTATAAAGCATAGAGATCAAAGAAAGCTAAAGGATTTCTAAAGTTTTAGGAATTCTTAAATATCAAAACCCAGTTGACACGAACTGGGCTTCTTAATTATAAAATATATTTCTCAATGGCACGCGCAACACCGGCTTCTTCGTTGCTGGCTGTAACATCATCAGCTAGAGATTTGACATAATCGCTGGCATTTCCCATAGCAATGCCCAGCCCTGCAAACTGGAGCATTTCGATATCGTTATTAGCATCGCCCATGGCCATGATTTCTGAGGAATCAATCTTCAAAATATCTGCTAGTCGAGAAAGAGCAGTAGCCTTGGTCGTACCAAGTGGCATAGCTTCATAAATGACAGGCTGCGAACGAACTCCACTAAAACGTTGGCAGAGTTCTGTAGCAAAACGCTGCTCAAAATCGTCTGTTTGTTCTTTTGTTCCTAAAAACATACCTTGGAACATCCGGAACTTGCCACTAGTCGCTTCCTCAAGAGAAATTTCAGTCAGGTCTGAAAATACTAGTTTAGCATCATTTTCAATAACTTGATTGGGCTTGCCACCGAGAACAAAATAATGTTCCTCATCAAAAAGAGTCAACTGAACATCGCTTTTTTCAGCTAGGTCATAGAGGTATTCGATGTCAGCTGGACTGAGTTCTTGCCAGTCAACTAGTCCCCAGTCACTTGTCTGGTGAGTTGAACAACCGTTGTTAACAATCACATACTCATTCTGGAGATCAAGCCCCAGTTTTTGATAGTAGGGGAGAACACCGAAAAGCGGGCGACCCGTACAGAGAACCAGTTTGACACCTTTTTCAATGGCTTGGTGAATGGCAGTGATGTGATCTTGTGGGATTTCCTTGGCTTCATTGAGGAGGGTTCCGTCCATATCCAAGGCTAGTAGTTTAATCATAGATTTTCCTTCTTTATCTTTTGGTATTATTATAGCATATTTTAGAAAATAAAATAGTAAAAGGGACGAGACTAATTAATTTTACAGTTTAGGATGTTTGGAGAACATTTGTTAGAAAAGGTTACACGTTATTCAATTAAGTAAATAATTATATTTGGCAAGCTGGTCAAAAAAACAGAGGATTTAAGATGAAAAATGTGTTATTCATCTTAAATCCTCTGTTTTCCTTAATTTTTTACAAATCAACTTGATTAGACATGGGGTATGATTTATTTTCTAAATTTTCGTTTGATAATAGAGCGTTGGATTTTTAAAACAAGTAAGCTGGATACTATTGCTGCAGGTAAGGCGAGCACAGTTGTTAATTTTAATGACAAAAAGATAAAACTAAAGATGGCAATGCAGACACAAAAAACAGCGATATTGACAAAAAATAAAATTTCTTTGAGATTGCTATCAGCTTGTGCTTCAGGTGTATAAGCTTGATAATGAGGAAGTTGCTGGTTTAATTCTTCTTGATAGTCTACCTCATAGGATTGTAATTTTCTTACGGGCATGATTCTCTCCTTAACAGTACATACCTATTTTATCATTTTTTCGGCAGAGAATTATTACAGAAAGGTTACAAAAAGAATAAAGTCCCTTTTCATTTTCAAACCATTGTTCAGGACACGATAGTTTAAAAATAATAGTACGCATAATATTAAGGTTGTTAAACACCTATTGAAAATAGATTAGTAGAAATTGAAACAGTACATTAATACTCTTCAAAACAAGTTAGCGTCATCTTGTATTAGGTATATATTACTAATTTAGTCAGTTTTATCTACAATCAAAAAGCTATTCTTTGATTTTTATTGAGTATATAGACTGCAAATTGCGTTAAAAAATGATATAATGGTAAAGTTATATAGTCCCGATAAGATGGTAGGTATTCAGAACTAAGGAGTTTTCCTACTAGTACTTTGTAACTCGCAAAGAATGACGGCTCCAAAGTAGTCGCTCGTCATTCTACGATTGTCGCTATAAGGCGGTCACCCTATGCGCCTTACTAGCTTCAGAAATAAAAAAGTATCGTTTTTATTTCTTTCGCGTCGTAACTCTTAGAAAATGAAAATACCTATCAGTACTTTGTAACTCTATAACACTATTTTTAAGGGGGGACATTTTTATGTCAGAACGTAAATTATTCACGTCTGAATCTGTATCTGAGGGGCATCCAGATAAGATTGCAGACCAAATTTCAGATGCGATTTTGGATGCTATTTTAGCCAAGGATCCAGAGGCGCACGTTGCTGCTGAGACAGCTGTATATACTGGATCTGTCCACGTTTTTGGTGAAATATCTACAAATGCCTATGTGGATATTAACCGTGTGGTTCGTGATACCATTGCAGAGATTGGCTATACCAATACCGAGTATGGATTTTCTGCAGAGACTGTAGGAGTACATCCATCTTTGGTGGAACAATCTCCTGACATTGCTCAAGGTGTTAACGAAGCCTTGGAGGTTCGTGGGAATACAGACCAAGATCCGCTTGACTTGATTGGTGCTGGAGACCAAGGGCTCATGTTTGGATTTGCAGTGGATGAAACAGAAGAGCTCATGCCATTGCCAATTTCACTCAGTCATAAATTGGTTCGTCGTCTGGCAGAACTTCGTAAGTCTGGAGAAATTAGCTATCTCCGTCCAGATGCAAAATCACAAGTTACAGTTGAGTACGATGAAAATGACCGTCCAGTACGTGTGGACACAGTCGTTATTTCAACTCAGCACGACCCAGAAGCTACTAATGAACAAATCCACAAAGATGTGATTGACAAGGTCATCAAAGAAGTTATTCCAACTTCTTATTTAGATGAGCAAACAAAATTCTTCATCAATCCGACTGGTCGTTTTGTAATCGGTGGACCTCAAGGAGACTCAGGTTTGACTGGTCGTAAGATTATCGTGGATACCTATGGTGGCTACTCTCGTCATGGTGGCGGTGCCTTCTCTGGTAAAGATGCGACTAAGGTGGATCGTTCTGCGTCATATGCGGCTCGCTATATTGCAAAGAATATTGTTGCAGCCGGTCTTGCTAAAAAGGCAGAAGTTCAATTGGCCTATGCTATCGGTGTTGCCCAGCCTGTTTCTGTCCGTATCGATACCTTTGGTACAGGAAGAGTAGCTGAAAGCAAGCTTGAAAAAGCAACTCGTCAAATCTTTGACCTTCGTCCTGCAGGGATTATCCAAATGCTGGACCTTAAGCGTCCAATTTACCGTCAAACAGCGGCTTATGGACACATGGGACGTACAGATATTGACCTTCCATGGGAACGCTTGGACAAGGTAGATGCTTTGAAAGAAGCAGTCAAATAAAATCTTGAGAGGGGGACTTCCCCTCTTTTTTACTGATAAAACATTTCACATACAAATATAAGACTATAATTAAGTTAGAAATGATAAAGCTAGAAAGAAGTTTACTGCATAAAATCTGTACAGTAAGATTAAAATCATGAAAAAGAAAACAATAGCAATTATACAATGTATTTTGTATCTCATAGCTTCTTATATAGCTCTTCAGTTGTGTAGTATTAACAGAAGTTTAGTGGGTGAATTCTTTTTCATTCTGGTTTAGTATTTGGAAACTAGAAAAAGCACTAGATAATGATTCACAATAATAACTCCAAAGACTTAGATCTGTTTTGTTTGCAGGTCTAAGTCTTTTTATCACTTTAAAAAAACTGCTATATCATCTTTCCGAAAAACTATAATTTTCTTGAAAAATAAATGAGTCTATGCTATACTACTAGTATACTTATTTATGGAGAAAATACATGAAACGTGAGATTTTACTGGAACGAATCGACAAACTAAAACAAATCATGCCTTGGTATGTTCTGGAATACTACCAATCTAAGCTGGCTGTTCCCTATAGTTTTACAACCTTGTATGAATACCTCAAGGAATACGATCGATTTTTCAGCTGGGTTTTAGAGTCTGGTATTTCAAATGCTGATAAAATGTCTAATATTCCTTTATCTGTCTTGGAAAATATGTCAAAGAAAGATATGGAATCCTTTATCCTTTACCTACGTGAACGTCCTTTGCTGAACGCCAATACAACCAAACAAGGTGTCTCTCAGACAACCATCAATCGGACCTTGTCAGCACTTTCTAGTCTTTACAAGTATCTGACCGAGGAGGTTGAAAACGACCAGGGGGAGCCTTATTTCTATCGTAATGTAATGAAGAAAGTTTCAACTAAAAAAAAGAAAGAAACACTTGCTGCCAGAGCTGAAAACATCAAGCAAAAACTTTTTCTAGGTGATGAAACAGAAGGTTTTCTGACTTATATTGACCAGGAGTACCCACAACAGCTCTCAAATCGTGCTCTATCGTCATTCAATAAAAATAAGGAACGTGATTTGGCCATTATCGCCCTTCTACTAGCATCTGGTGTCCGCTTATCTGAAGCTGTTAATCTGGATCTAAGAGATCTCAATCTCAAGATGATGGTTATTGATGTCACTCGAAAAGGTGGCAAACGAGACTCTGTTAACGTTGCTGCCTTTGCTAAGCCTTACCTAGAGAATTATCTAGCCATTCGAAATCAACGTTATAAGACGGATACAGCACTCTTTTTAACACTCTATAGAGGTGTTCCCAATCGTATCGATGCTTCCAGCGTGGAAAAGATGGTTGCTAAGTATTCTGAGGACTTCAAAGTACGGGTAACTCCCCACAAACTGCGCCATACCCTAGCAACTAGGCTCTATGATGCAACTAAATCTCAAGTTTTAGTCAGCCACCAGCTAGGACACGCCAGTACGCAAGTCACTGACCTCTATACCCATATTGTCAACGATGAACAAAAGAATGCTCTAGATAGTTTATAAACTACATAAAATAAATTATGTAAAAACAGAAAGAGATTCAATAAACTATTAGTCTTATTTGCTCCTATCAAATACAATATCTGACATAGTAAACAGCTTTAAAGAATATGAAATAAAATTTATGTGGCCACTAGCTTGCCTTTCTTTGTAATATCCTGGGTATGCAAATCACTTATAATTGGTATTCATCTCAAAATAATAGGATTCCACAAAAATAAATTAAATTGAGCACCTATAAAAACACACTGCCTGCGATGGCCAATATTTTATCAGAAAATAAAATCCCTCTAAAAACAATCATGGACAGGGTTGGTCATTCTGATTCTGAGGTCACTACTTCCATCTACACCCATGTCACAAAGAACATGAAAGATGAAGCAATCAATGTACTAGACAAAGTAATGAAAAATATTTTTTAAAAAGTTATGCCCCTTTTATGCCCTCTGAACACAAAAATAGCCCTTCGGATAAAATCCGAAGGGCTAGAAACGTTGTTAAATCAACGGCCGAACTTTTGAATTTCAAGGTTCGGGATAAAATAGTTCATTGAACTATTTTATTTTTTAAGGTTGTAGAATGATTTCAATCCACGGTATTCTGCTACTTCACCAAGTTGGTCTTCGATGCGAAGCAATTGGTTGTATTTAGCGATACGGTCTGTACGTGAAAGTGAACCTGTCTTGATTTGTCCTGCGTTAGTTGCAACTGCGATGTCAGCGATTGTTGAATCTTCAGTTTCACCTGAACGGTGTGATACAACGGCAGTGTAACCAGCTTCTTTAGCCATTTCGATAGCTTCAAAAGTTTCAGTAAGAGTACCGATTTGGTTAACTTTGATAAGGATTGAGTTAGCAGCACCTTCTTGGATACCACGTGCAAGGTAGTCAGTGTTTGTTACGAAGAAGTCGTCACCAACAAGTTGTACTTTCTTACCAAGACGTTCAGTAAGAGCTTTCCAACCATCCCAGTCGTTTTCATCCATACCATCTTCGATAGTGATGATTGGGTATTTGTTAACCAATTCTTCAAGGTAGTCGATTTGTTCTGCAGATGTACGAACAGCAGCGCCTTCACCTTCAAATTTAGTGTAGTCGTAAACTTTACGTTCTTTATCGTAGAATTCTGATGACGCACAGTCAAATCCGATAAATACGTCTTTACCTGGAACATATCCAGCAGCTTCAATCGCAGCAAGGATAGTTTCAACACCGTCTTCAGTTCCTTCGAAACGAGGAGCGAATCCACCTTCGTCACCTACGGCAGTTTCCAAACCACGTGATTTAAGGATTTTCTTAAGAGCGTGGAAGATTTCAGCACCGTAACGAAGAGCTTCTTTAAATGTTGGTGCACCAACTGGCAAGATCATGAACTCTTGGAAAGCGATTGGAGCGTCAGAGTGAGAACCACCGTTGATGATGTTCATCATTGGAGTTGGAAGAACTTTAGTGTTGAATCCACCAAGGTAGCTGTAAAGTGGGATTTCAAGGTAGTCAGCAGCAGCACGAGCTACAGCGATAGACACACCAAGGATTGCGTTTGCACCCAATTTACCTTTGTTAGGAGTACCATCAAGTGCGATCATAGCACGGTCGATAGCTTGTTGGTCACGTACATCGTAACCGATGATAGCTTCAGCAATGATGTTGTTTACATTGTCAACAGCTTTTTGTGTACCAAGACCACCGTAACGAGATTTGTCACCGTCGCGAAGTTCAACTGCTTCGTGTTCACCAGTAGAAGCTCCTGATGGAACCATACCACGTCCGAAAGCACCTGATTCAGTGTAAACTTCTACTTCAAGTGTTGGGTTACCGCGTGAGTCTAGGACTTCGCGAGCGTAAACATCAGTAATAATTGACATTTTTTACTCTCCTTATGAGTTAAATTTTTTACACCTCTATAATACCTTAAAAACCCTCCTTTTTCAAGAAAAAACGTTATCTTTGTGCAAATTTTCCTTAACTTTATTAAGCAACCGCTTTCTTTTATATGTTTTCTTTTTATTTTTATGATATACTATTTTCATGACAGATTTATCAAAACAATTACTTGAAAAAGCTCATGGTGGGCCAAAATTAAATCCGGATGAGCAAAGACGCTATCTTGGTACCTTTGAGGAAAGAGTTCTTGGATATGCAGATATTGACACAGCAAATAGCCCTCAGCTAGAAAAAGGATTTTTATCTATCTTAGAAAAACTTCAAGAAAAGGCTGAGCCACTATTTGTGAAGATTTCACCAACTATCGAATTTGACAAGCAAGTTTTCTATTTGAAGGAAGCCAAAGAAACCGATAGTCAAGCTACCATTGTATCTGAAGAGCATACTTCTTCTCCTTTTGGCCTGATTATTCACACCAATGCACCAGTTCAAGTAGAAGAAAAGAACCTTCGACTTGCTTTTGCAAAATTTTGGGAAGTTAAAAAGGAAGAACCAACCAAAACATCCATCTGGAAGAAATGGTTTGGCTAAATCTTAGGCATCTTTAATAAATGTCCAATATTTGCAGCCGCGTGCTCCAAATAGAGACTGGCATTTTTCAAACTATCTTCTAGAGGTTCACTTTTCTCCAAAATAGAAAAGGCAGCTTGGATATTTTCAAATGGTAGGGAAGGTAAATCTTCAGCGAGACTGCCACAAATAGCCATAATAGGAACTCCAACAGGGGTTCTTTTTGCTACTCCTATAGGGGCTTTCCCAGCAAAGCTTTGACAATCTAGTCTTCCTTCACCAACGATAACCAAGTCAGCATCTGCAACTTTCTTATCAAAATCAATCAAATCTAAACAGGTGTCAATTCCAGATACGATACTTGCTTGAGCAAAGGCACACAAACCGCCAGCAATGCCTCCACCAGCTCCTGCTCCTTTCAGTTCTAATGTTGCAGGGGAGACTTTTACATAAAAATCTTGGATTGCCTGATCTACATCCTCAAACATAGTATGATCTAGGCCTTTTTGTTTGCCAAACGTGTAGGTAGCACCTTGATATCCACATAAGGGACTCACGACATCTACTAGAATACGAATGTGAACATCTTCAGGAATTTCATAGCAATTTTCTGTTGAAACAGAAGATAAGTTTAGTAAGGTCTGACCGCAAGCAGGTAAGACATTTCCATCCCTATCATAAAATCGATAACCTAAACCAGCAGCAATACCTAAACCACCGTCATTACTAGCCGTACCACCAACTCCGATATAGATATCTTTAATCCCTTGATCGATGAGGTGGCGAATCAACTCTCCAATACCACGAGTTTGGATTTGAAGTGGATTTCGTTTCTCTAGCGGAATCTTTCCAAGGCCAACTAAATCAGCAACTTCAAATAGCGCCAGTTCCCCTTTTTGAAAATAGCGCATGGCTTCTTTTTGTCCAAAAGGCCCTGTAACTTGAATCCTTTTTTCTTCCATGTCAAGAGAATGTAGGATAGTATCTACAGTACCTTCTCCCCCATCACCAACAGGGCAGAGGAGACAGTCTACATCTGCTAGCGATTGTTGGAACCCTCTCTTAATAGCTTCAGCAACCTGCTCTGCAGTCAAGCTTTCCTTAAACGAATCTGGTGCAATTACAATCTTCATATTTTCCCTCATTCTAAAAAGTCAGTCAAAAGAAGAATTTCTAACAAATCCCTCTTGTCAACATGATGTGGTATTTCTTTTTTCAGAACTTCTTTGGCACAAAAGGCGATTCCTAGTCCCGCAGACTTCAACATTAATAAATCATTTGCTCCATCACCGATTGCAACCGTTCTTTCTCTAGGAAGTTGCAGTTCCTTTCTCCATTTTTCCAGAGTTGCTTGTTTGACTTCAGGGCTTATAATTGCTCCAACTAATTCCCCTGTTAGAAAACCGTCTTTGACTTCAACTTGGTTGGCAGAGAAATAGGCAATGCCGAGAGATTTTGCCAATCTATCAACTATTGGGGTAAATCCACCAGACACCAGACCAACTAGGATTCCATTCTTTTGGAGAATAGAAACGAATTCCTGGGCATTTGGCGATAGATGAATAGAGTTGAAGACTTTCTCAAAGACCGAAACAGGAAGACCTGCCAACAAGGACACTCTTTTTCTTAAACTGCTTTCAAAGTCTAACTCTCCTCGCATTGTCCGACTTGTAATCTGCGAAATTTCCTCCTCACGACCTGCCTCTCTTCCCAACAAATCAATCACCTCTTCTAGGATTAAGGTTCCATCAACATCCATAACACACAAGCCTTTTACTTGAGACATCAGTTCTCCTCTCTAAATAGCCCAAAAATCGTATGAAGTCATCATACGATTTTATCTATTAATTAACTAAACTATGGTATAAGTCAAGGTATGACCTGCAGGCTGTATCCCACGAGAAATCACACTCCATAGCTTGTTTTTGTAGTTTTTTCCAAACGTCAGGATGGTTTCTATACAAGTCCAATGCTGTTTGGAAAGTCCAATTTAACCAATAAGGAGATAGATTGTCAAAGCTAAAGCCCGTTCCGCTTCCTTCGATTGGATTAAAGGCTTGAACGGTATCTCGCAAGCCCCCAACTTCATGGACCAATGGCAAGGTTCCATAACGCATCGCCATCATTTGAGACAAGCCACATGGTTCAAAACGACTTGGCATGAGGAAGAGGTCACAAGCAGCGTAGATTTCTTGAGCAAGTTTGACATCAAAAGTGATATTGGCTGATAGCTTGTCTGGATAAACTTGAGCAAACCATGAGAAAGCCTCTTCAAAGGCTGGATCTCCAGTTCCCAAAAGCACAATCTGAACATCATTTTGCAAGATATGGTGCAGACTCTCCACCACGACATCAAAACCTTTTTGACGTGTCAAACGAGAAACAATTCCCACCAGTGGAACGTCAGCTCTAACTGGCAAGCCAACTTTTTCTTGCAATTTTGCTTTGTTTTGGGCTTTCCCAGACAAATCTTCCTGATTGAAATGATAATCTAAAAGAGCATCCGTCTGAGGATTATACAGGTCAGCATCAATCCCGTTCACGATACCAGATACCTTGCCAGATTCCATTCGAAGAATCTGATCCAAGTTACATCCGAACTGACTGGTCATAATTTCATGAGCATAACTAGGCGAAACTGTTGAAACACGGTCCGCATAGAGGATACCAGCCTTCATCCAGTTCAGACAGTTATTCCAGCGAAGGGTGCCATCAGCGTAACGTTCAAAGCCAACTCCAAACAAATCACCCAACATTCCTTCTGAAAATTGTCCTTGAAATTCCAAATTATGAATGGTTAAAACAGTTTTAATGCCTTGATAGGCTTGAATCCAACGGTATTTTTCCTTTAACAAGAAAGGAATCATAGCTGTATGGTAGTCATGAACATGGAGAAGGTCAGGAATGAAGTCAATTCTTTCCATAGCCTCAATGGCAGCTAGTTGGAAAAAGGCAAAGCGTTCTCCGTCGTCAAAATCACCGTAAACATGGCCACGGAAGAAATAATACTGGTTGTCAATAAAGTAGAAGGTCACACCGTTTAGTACTGTTTTCTTAATTCCACAGTACTGTCTGCGCCAACCGACGCTCACCTCAAAATGAAGAACATCTTCAATCTGATTTCCAAATTTAGCCTCTACCATGTCATAGTAGGGTAAAATCACTGCAACTTCGTGCCCAGCTTTTACCAGTGATTTGGGAAGAGCGCCAATAACGTCTCCCAAACCACCTGTTTTTGAAAAGGGTGCACCCTCTGCTGCTACAAATAAAATTTTCATGAATGAATATCCTCTGTTACTTTGCTACCTTTCTTAACGACAACTGGATGTTCTGCAATCCCTCGAATCACAACACCAGGCTCAACTTCAACACCCTTATCCAAGATAGCGTATTCGACCTGAGCACCTTCTCCAATAACAACACGAGGGAAAAGTAAGCTATCTTTAATCAAGCTATCCTTGTGTACATGAATATTACGTGATAGAACAGAATTAGCTACTTGACCTTCAATGATACTACCAGACGCAAACTGAGAAGTACTTACCTTAGATGTATTAGCGTAGTAAGTTGGTTCTTCGTTTTTGACCTTTGTATAAATCTTTTGATTTGGTGAGAAGAGAGAGTAAAATTTTTGAGATTCAAGCATATCTTTGTTAGCTTGGTAATAAGACTCTACAGAGTGAATATTTGCAAGGTAGCCTGTGTACTCGTAGGCAAAAGCCCCTTCTTTTGCAGCCAAATCTCGTAAAACATAGCGCAATTTCTCTGGATGTTCTTTTTTAGCTTCTTCTTCCAAACGTTCAATCAACCAAGGTGTATCAACGACAAAGATATCTGTAGACATATTGTAAACTTCATCTATTGATTTACTATCAAAGAGTTTATGAGAACGAACATGGTCTGTTTCATCTACTTCCAAGATTGCATTGACTTCTGAAATATCTTTCTTAGGAAGTTTTTTATAAACAACTGTAATAGGTCCCTTCGTTGTGTTATGAAGGTGGAACACTTGGTTCAAATCAATATTAATTAAGACATCACAGTTGAGTGATACTGTTTGGTTTGACCCAGAGCGTTTCAAATAAGTAAGAAGCTGCTGGTAGTATTCTTTTCCAACTGTACTACTTTCCACACGGGTATTGTAAATTCCTAGATAATAGTGACTAAGGAGGGTTGACAAGCCCCACTCACGCCCAGAACGGATATGGTCAAAGACAGAACTGATATTGTCTTGTTGGAAAATACCAAATATACTACGGACACCTGCATTAGCAAGACTTGAAAGTGGGAAGTCGATTAAACGATATTTACCTCCAAATGGCAAGCTAGCTACTGGACGGTGGTCTGTCAGTGTTGACATATCATGAAAACCAACTGTGTTTCCTAAAATGGCAGAATATTTATCAATCTTCATCTGTTGCTACCCCCACTACTTCATCATATCCTACAACTTGTACTTCTTCTGTTCCATCAATTTCGACACCGTCAGAAATAACTGCACCTTCACCAATAATGGCACGTTTGATTTTAGCTCCCTGACCAACAATTGCACCACTCATGATAACTGAATCTACTACTTCTGCCCCTTCTCGAACTTGCGCTCCTGTTGAAAGGATAGAATGCTTAACAGTTCCATCGACAAAACAGCCATCGACAACCAAAGAATCTTCAACATGAGCATTGGCACCAAGGAAGTTTGGTGGTGAAATCAAGTTTCTTGAGTAAATCTTCCATTGACGGTTACGGCTATCCAAGGCATTTTCCGGAGAAATGTACTCCATATTCGCTTCCCAAAGTGACTCAATGGTACCAACATCTTTCCAGTAGCCATTAAATTCATAAGCATAGACACTTTCACCTGACTCAAGGTAATTTGGAATGACATTTTTACCGAAGTCTGACATATCGACATTGCTCTTTTCAGCAGCAACAAGCATATTGCGGAGACGTTGCCAATCAAAGATATAAATCCCCATAGAAGCTTTTGTAGATTTTGGTTGAGCTGGTTTTTCTTCAAATTCAACAATGCGGTTATTTGCATCTGTATTCATGATACCAAAACGGCTTGCTTCTTTAAGAGGGACATCTAGAACAGCTACTGTCAAGCTGGCATTATTATCCTTGTGAGACTGGAGCATATCATCATAGTCCATTTTGTAGATGTGGTCCCCAGATAGAATCAAAACATACTCAGGATTAACACTGTCGATATAGTCGATATTTTGGTAAATAGCGTGACTAGTCCCTTCAAACCAACGATTTCCTTCACTTGCTGAATACGGTTGAAGAATAGAGACACCAGAATTGATACCGTCTAATCCCCAGCTTGAACCATTCCCGATATGGTTGTTGAGAGCAAGTGGTTGGTACTGTGTAATGACTCCAACATTGTGAATCCCTGAGTTGGCACAATTTGAGAGAGCAAAGTCAATGATACGGTAGCGCCCACCAAATTGCACAGCTGGTTTTGCGATGCTTTGAGTGAGTTTACCAAGACGAGTTCCTTGCCCACCGGCAAGAATCAAAGCTAACATTTCATTCTTCATTTTCTACTCCTTTTTGGTTTTTACTTGTGACGATTTTAGTAGGTTTCAAGCGGCGCTTGATTTTCCATACACTTGCTCCCATAGCCGGTAGAGTAAAGGTCAGGGTCTGCTCATAATCTTTCCATAGTCCTTCTTGCGTTTGAACAGTTTGATTATATTCTTTCCAAACGCCTCCCCACTCTTCTAACTCAGTATTCCAAACTTCTTCGTAAATCCCTGCAACAGGAAGTCCGATTGTAAAATCTTTTCGTTCAACTGGTGCCATATTAAAGACACAGACTAACATATCATCCTTTTTACCCTTACGGATGAAAGAAAGAACGCTCTGATCTCTATTATCTGCATCTATAATTTCAATACCATCATAGCTGGTATCAATTTCCCACAGACAGCGGTGGTTTTTGTAAAACTGATTTAGCTGAGAAGTGAAATACTTCATCTTAGCATTCATTGGGTCCTCTAGGTTAGACCATTCCAGCTGTTCTTCAGATTTCCATTCTAGAAATTGTCCATATTCACTACCCATGAAGAGCAATTTCTTACCTGGGTGACAAATTTGGTAAGTGTAGAGATTACGCAAACCTGCGAATTGATTATAACGATCTCCCCACATCTTATGCATCATACTCTTCTTACCATGAACCACTTCGTCATGTGAGAATGGTAAGAGATAATTTTCCTTGAAGACATACATAAAGCTGAAGGTCACCAAGTTAAAGTCATATTTACGATAAATCGGATCTTCTTCATAGAATCGGAGGATATCATTCATCCATCCCATATTCCACTTATAATCAAATCCTAGACCATCTGAATCCTTGGTGTCAGTAATCTGAGTAGCTGATGAACTTTCCTCAGCTATCATCATAACGTCTGGATGAGCTTGTTTAATGACATCATTCAAGCGTTGAAGGAAATAATAGCCCTCGTAGTTGAGATTTCCGCCATCTTTATTAGGCGTCCATGGGGCATCATCATAATCAAGATAGAGCATGTTGCTAACCGCATCCACGCGAATACCGTCCAAATGGTAAAAGTCAATCCAGAATTTAATACTAGAAATCAAGAAGGACTGGACTTCATTTTTCCCAAGGTCAAAATTGAGGGCGCCCCAACCGTAGTTATGAGCCTTATTATGATCTTGGTACTCAAAAGTTGGAGTCCCATCATAATAAGCTAAGGCATCATCATTAATGGTGAAGTGACCAGGTACCCAGTCCACAATAACGCCGATATTATTTAAGTGACATTCCTCAACAAAATCTTGAAACTCTTCAGGACGACCATAGGCATGCTCTAAAGCAAAGTAACCCATAAGCTGATAGCCCCAACTCAAACCTAGTGGATGAGACATCAAGGGCATAAACTCAATGTGAGTATAGTTCATCTCAACCAAGTAAGGAATGAGTTCATCTTTCAATTGAGCAAAACTATAAGGACTTCCATCTAGATTTCTCTTCCAAGAGCCAGCATGAACCTCGTAAATATTGACGGGACGCTCTTCAAAACTCAAGCGTTTTCTACGGGCTAGCCAGAGACCATCCTTCCATTTCTTTTCTGGAATATCTGTTAAAATAGCACCAGTCCCAGGTCGTGCCTCATACCGTACAGCCAAAGGGTCAATCTTCATCAGCTGATGACCATTTGCACGTGTGATATGATACTTGTAAATTTGGCCTTCATGAGCAAGGCTGGTAAAGACTTCCCAGACCCCAAATTCATTCCGTTCCATTGGAATTTGATTTTCAACCCAATTGGTGAAATCCCCTACCAAGTGAACAGCCTGAGCATTAGGTGCCCACACACGGAAAGCATAGCCATACTCACCATCTTTTTCTTCCCTATGCGCTCCCAGATAATGCTGGAGGTGAAAATTTTCACCTGCTATAAAGGTTTCTAAAGCTTTTTTCTTATTCATACACCCTCCTATTTCTGTAAGCGTTTTCTATAGATTTATTATACTACCTTTTTAGGGAAGATTCAAGTAAATTACGGAATTTGCTAAAAATTCTTTTGAAAGTCTTCAACAAATTCACTGATGTGTTCACTTGTAAATCAAGAAATTTTCAAACAGATTATGAAAACGAATTGTTTTTTTACAATACTATCATAAAGTTCGTCATTTTACTAATAAAATTGTTTTTTTAAAGTAAAAAATAAAATCAGGAAAACAATTTCCTGATTTTACATTTCATTTCACATCAAAAACAATGGATTTGACATTTGTCATCGCTTCAATGCTATATTTAATTCCTTGCACTCCAGCTCCAGAACCTTTGACACCAAGGAATGGGAAATTATCTGGACCACGTTGAGTTTTATTATTAATATGAACTGTACCCACTTCAAGTTTTTCAGCAATTTCAAAGGCTTTTTTGAAATCATTTGTAAAGACTGAGGATTGAAGGCCGAATTCAGATTCGTTGGCAAAGGCAATTGCTTCTTCTACATTAGCCACACGAATAATTGGTAAAACAGGGCCAAATGGCTCTTCCCATGCTACTTTCATATCTTTTGTCACTTGGTCAAAAAGAACTGGCCAGAGAAGATTGCCCTCACGTTTGATTGGTGTAAGAGCCTGAGCCCCTTTTTCTTGTGCATCCTCAATCAAGCCCCAGATGAAGTCGGCTGAAGCATTGTCAATAACAGGTGTAATATCAGCATTGTCAAATGGGTCACCAACTGTTAATTTAGCAACCTCTGCTTGAAGCAAAGTAACTAATGTATCTGCTACACTTTCAAGAACAATGACACGTTTAATGGCCGTGCAACGTTGGCCTGAGTAGCTAAAGGCACCCGCAACAATTTGCTTGGCAGCATGTTCCAAATCTGCATCTTCTAGTACAAGAGCTGCATCTTTCCCGCCAAGCTCCAGCATGATAGGACGCATACCAGCTAAACGACCAATACGTTCTCCGATAGGAGTTGAACCTGTAAAGTTGATGAAGTTGACTTCTTTGTGCTCAATGATATAATCCCCAATTTCTGAACCACGTCCCGTAATGGTATTGAAAACACCTGCTGGAATTCCTGCTTCTTCAAAGGCTTTAGCCAACAAGAGACCAGAAATAGAACCTTGTGTTGGTGGCTTGAACATAACCACATTCCCTGCAATCAAGGCCGGAGCAATCTTAGAACCAGAAAGATTAACTGGATAGTTAAAGGGAGCAATAGCTAGCACGACTCCAACCGGCTCACGACGGACAACAGCCAGTTTGTTTTTACTTGCTGCTTCAAAACCGCCACCTTCCATCGCTTGTCCAGTGATCCGTAACCCTTCCTCTGCAGCATAGCGGATCAAGTCTGCGGTACGCACGACTTCTCCAATTGCTGCTTTAATCCCTTTTGCTACTTCTTTGGCAAGGATAGTACCAATTTCTTCCTTATCGCGTTCTAAAATAGCTGCTGTCTTATGCAAATAAGCCGCACGTTCAACTGCTGATAAAGCTCGCCATGCTGGCAGGGCTGCACGCGCAGCTTTCATAGCCTCATCTACTTCTGCTTGGCTCATAGCGGGTACTGTCCCTAATTCTTCTTGATTGATTGGTGAATAAATCGTAATTTCTTTTTCAGATGATTTCCATTCTCCATTTACTAAATTCTGATATCTTGTCAAATTCTCGTCCTCCTGAAAATGATTAAGATATATTTTACCAAATTTTCAGAAAATTACAACCCTTTTTGCAATATTTTTGAGATTATTTTCACAAGCTTGACTTTTCAAACTATTTGAACTCTTTTGTTAAGCAGTCAGTACAAAAAGAAAAGGCTTAGATGAACTAAACCTTTTTCATGCTATGTTATTCTTCATTGAGTTTTATAATTTTTAGCAAGAAGATATCCTAGAAATTATACGACACAATTGAAAACTTTTGATTTTTTCTACAAGACTTTAAAGACGCTGGCACTGACGCCACCAACCATGTCTTTATCATTTAAATGGCTATTGGTCACCAATAGTTCTAAATTTCCAGCATTTTCAAACTGGAAGTCTTGCCCTTTAGCATTAAATACAACCAGTAAATGGTCTTCACCTTGAATCTCATAGACAATCAAACCACTATGTTCATTTGCTGAATGAACAAAAACATGATGGTAAATTTCATCATAAGTAGGGTAAGAAAAGGCACCGGTTCCTGTCTTCAATCGAATCATCTGACGGATAAACTCAATACTATCTTGACGCTCATTAATCAAGTCCCAGTTCACTTGGTTCACACTGTCTGGAGCATTATAGCTATTCATAGCACGCTCTCTATCATCATGGGTCAACTCACCATTTTCACCAGTCGCAACTAGTTTGGTACGACCAAATTCTTGACCGATTTCCATAAAGGCCATCCCTTGCATGAGTAGGTTCATAGCTGTGGCTGTCTCAACCTTGCGCATGATTTGTTCTGAACTTTGGTCTGGATGAAGTGTTGCCAACAAATCGTGAAGATTGTAATTGTCATGGGCCTCTACATAGTTAAGTACTTGATTTGGATGTGTATAGGTTCCTAATTCACGACTGCCTAGGATTGCTTTAGCAAGAATTGGCTCTGTCGCAGCACCACTGACAAAACCTGACTTGATAGCACCATAAACTTCTCCACCTTTGACAGCATCACGCTGATTGTCATTAAAGAAACCAATATTTGGCATTTCGTAGGCGTTGTCTTTCTTAGCCTTATCATAAGGGGCAAGACCTGTTCCCATGTCCCAACCTTCTCCATAAAGGATAATGTTAGGGTCAATTTCATCCAAACTCTGACGAATCATCTGCATGGTCTTGACATCATGAATCCCCATCAAATCAAAACGGAAGCCGTCAATATTGTATTCCTGCACCCAGTATAGAAGAGAATCAATCATATACTTGCGGAACATTTCGTGTTCACTGGCTGTTTCATTCCCAACGCCTGTTCCATTCTGGAAGGTGCCATCTGGATTCATACGATAATAGTAATCAGGGACTGTTGTTTGGAAAGGTGCATCAACGACTGAGAAGGTATGGTTATAGACCACATCCATAATAACACCAATTCCCGCATCGTGGTAAGCTTGAACCATGGTCTTCAAATCACGAATAACCTGAGCAGGATCATCTGGGTTTGTTGAAAGGCTCGTTTCTGGCGCGTTATAGTTTTGTGGGTCATAACCCCAGTTGTAGGTTACATTTCCATCCGCATCATATTCTTTGTGACGATCTGCAATTGGTTGCAACTGAACATAATTGTAGCCGATCTTCTTGATGTAATCAAAAGCAGTTGACTGGCCATACTGGTTAACTGTTCCAGTCTGAGCAGCACCTAAGAAAGTTCCTCTAAGATGTTCATCCACACCTGAGGTCGGTGATTTGGTCAAATCACGAATGTGCATTTCACAGATGACTGCCTTACATGGATTTGTCAAACGCCAAGTAGCCTCCGAACCATGCTTGACCTCGAAGTTTTCAACTTGCTTTTCTGCATGGCTCAGAATAGCTGAACGTTTGCCATCAGGGCTGGTCGCAATAGTGTACGGATCGCGTGTCAGTGTTTGGTGATGAGGGAATTGGACTTGATACTGATAAGTCTTACCAGTCAAATCTTCCTCAACATCCAAACTCCAGACACCAATAGTATTGTCCTTATGATTATAAGAGTAGCTATTGCCTCTCTCCATCTCAAAAGTCTTCCAAACAGGTGCATCATTGCTCGCTGATTCATAAACAACAACCTGCACTTCTGTCGCTGTTGGGGCCCATAGGGCAAAATGAGCCTGATTGTCCTCTACACGGCAACCCAATTCCCCTTGGTAGCCCCAGTGATGGTCGAAACTAGCACTATTGATAGCCTTGTCAAAGGCAAAAGGATTTTGATTCTTATAGAAAGGACTGGCGATAGCAGGATTTTCAGAATAATAAATTCTATCATCCCCTTCCAAAATCCATACCTCTGTTAAAAGAGGATAGTAATTAAAACGGATAGCATACTCTTTACTGGTTTGGCCCGTGCGAACTACAAAATTCAAACTTTCTAAGGCATAAGAACTTGGATGTTCAAAGTTAAATAAGGCACCAAAATAATCTTCTTTGTAGGTCAGTAAATCAATTCGTTGATCCTGACTTTTTACAAAAGAGCAGGTATCGTATTCACCATTCTTGCGATGGTAATGAATGCGCATAGGGTAGTTATACATTGTTTTTATTTTTCCTTTTTACTTCTTGATTTGTTTCTATTTCACTAATAAATTCTTGACCGATTTTGTCCCGATTAACAAACTAGTTTACTGTCTAAACTCTGATTTTAAACTATCATTACAAACTTTCTAGCCAAGCTTCATCTCGAACTTCAATACCGAGTTCTTGTGCTTTTTGAAGTTTACTTCCAGCATCTGCACCAGCAACGACAAGGTCGGTCTTTTTAGAAACACTGCCTGTTACCTTGGCACCCAGACTTTCGAGTTTACTTTTAGCTTCTGAGCGTTTGAGTCGTTCCAATTTTCCAGTCAATACCACGGTTAAGCCTGACAAAGCCGCATCCGCTACTACTGTCTGACCTTTATAGTCCAGATTGACCCCAGCTTCTTTCAATTCTTTAAGGAGAATTTCAGAGCCCTCTGTCGCAAAATAAGTCTGAAGACTCTTAGCAATCACACCACCCAGACTTTCAATACTAGCCACTTCATCTGGATTTGCCTGAGCCAGATTTTCAATTGAGTGGAAATGTTGAAGTAAGAGCTGACTGGCCTTACTGCCGACATGACGAATTCCCAAACCAAACAAGAGCTTCTCAGCAGAATTTTCCTTTGAAGCTTGGATGGCCTGATACAGTTTACCAGCAGACTTTTCCTTAACACCCTCTAAAAGGAGGAAATCTTCTTCTTTCAAGCGGTAAATATCCGCCACATCCTTGACCAGATTGGCAGCAAAGAGTTTTTCGACTACTGACGGACCAAGGCCTGTAATATTCATGGCATCACGAGAGGCAAAGTGAATCAAACCTTCCATAATTTGGGCAGGACAACGCGGATTGATACAACGAAGAGCCACTTCATCTTCAAAATGCAACAAGTCAGAATCACAACTTGGGCAGTTTTTAGGGATATCTAGTCTCTCTTCAGAAACCCGTTTGGACTCTACCACACGCAAGACTGCAGGGATGATATCTCCAGCCTTATAAACAATAACCGTATCGTCCTTGCGAATATCTTTTTCAGCAATATAATCTACATTGTGCAAGGTCGCACGGCTAACAGTTGTACCAGCAAGCTGAACAGGAGTCAGATTTGCCGTTGGAGTCACAACACCTGTACGGCCAACTGTCCAGTCAACTGAGAGTAGTTGGGCTTCTTTTTCTTCAGCAGGAAACTTGTAGGCTACTGCCCACTTTGGAGCCTTAACGGTAAAGCCAAGTTCTTCTTGACCTGCTAAGTCATTGACCTTAATCACCACCCCATCGATATCATAGGGCAGATTATCACGCTCTTCTCCTACTTTTTGGATAAAATTCCAAATCTCATCCATGCTTTCAGCCAGAATTCGCTTAGGATTGACTACAAAACCAAGTTGTTCAAGATGCTTCAAAACCTTTTCTTGGCTGTCACGAGTTGAAGGACTGGCTTCTTGATAGAGAAACGTCGCAAGATTACGCTTGGCAACTACCGCTGTATCCAGCTGACGCAGAGTTCCTGCCGCCGCATTACGAGGATTGGCAAATTCAGGCTCTCCATTTTCTTGGCGAGCTTGGTTGACCTGGTCAAAAGAAGCGCGTGGCATATAACATTCCCCACGAACGGTGATATCTAGTTCTTCTGGCAAGGTCAAAGGAATGTCCTTAACACGCTTGAGGTTTTCTGTGATGTTCTCCCCAACAGAACCATCTCCACGTGTTGCACCTGCAACTAGAATCCCCTTTTCATAAGTAAGCGAGATAGATAAGCCATCGATTTTCAGCTCACAAATATAGGTCGGATGAGCCACTTCCTTACGAACACGCGCATCAAAGGATTCAAGCTCCTCACGTGAAAAAGCATCCTGCAAACTATAAAGAGGATACTGATGACTGTATTTTTCAAAACCATCTAAGACTTTGCCACCAACACGATGGGTCGGACTATCTGCTAACACTTGATCTGGATAGGCAGCCTCCAACTCGACCAACTCACGGTAAAGGCGGTCATACTCACTGTCTGAAACCGAGGGTTTATCGCTGGTATAGTACTCAGCCGCATAGCGATTCAGCAAGACGACTAACTCATTCATTCTTTTATTCATAAGACCATTTTACCATAAACTAAGCCCTCCTCACAAACGAGAAGGGCGGAAAAAACACTGAGATTGGAATTATTTTTAAAATTCAAACAGACTTATGTCTCTTTTTCAAAATGAGTTCGAACATAGCCTAGAGCTAAGAAGGATAAGATGACAACTCCTAGTCCTATAATCAAGAAAGAATAAAGGTGGACACTTGGAAGCCAGGTCATTAAACCTGTTGCAATTGGCATAAAAAGTATAGCTAAGGTATAAATCGAACTGAGAACTCTTCCCAGATATTCCCCTTCAACCTTGATTTGTACCTGAGTAAAAAAGTGAATATTGAACATCGTCATAAATAGTTCACAAATGAAATTTCCTGAAAAAGCAAGATAGGAGGGGAGGGTGAAACCCATTATCATCACTCCAAGTCCAGTCAGAGCCAATAAAAACAAAAGCATTTCCATACTAGCTTTTATCTTACTAGCTAACAGCGCCCCAACAATAGATCCGATAGCCCCCATTGTCAAAATAGTGGCATAGGCACCCTGAACTCCATAGAGCTGATTTGAAAAGGGGAGGAGGTAATTAAAAGCTGCAAAGAAAAAATTGACACTTGAAGCCATGACTAACAAAAAGAAGATTTCCTTTTGCTTCACAATATAGTGAACTCCCTCCTTGATATCAGAAAAAATAACTTTGAATGTAAGTTTCTTCTCACCCAAAGTCTTCTCTTCTTTCTTTGGAAGCAAGGCTACCAAACCAAAAGCGAGAAAAAAACTAAGGGCATCTAATACCAAGGTAATGCGAAGACTTGCAAATTGTAAGACCAGAAAAGATAGTACAGGGGAACTCACACTGACAACCTGCATCACTAATTCCAAACGAGAATTGTAGAGGACCAGTTCATCCTTCTCTACCAATTCTGTGATAATGGCCTTATTTGCCGGTCTAGAAAAGGCAAAAGCAATAGCCTGCACAATATTAGCCCCAATCAAAGCTCCAATCATCCAGCTGTCATTCCTTATGAAAGAAATAGCCAGACAAAGAATCCCACAAACAAGGTCTGTCACCATTAAAATCCTACGACGAGAAAAACGGTCTGAAATAACTCCACCAAAGGGATTGATCAGAATGGATGTGACGAGTTCAGAAATCTGATACATTCCTAAAACAGTCTGTCCGATAGTCCCCATGGAAGCCAACCAGACACTATTTCCATAATCATAGAGCATATTCCCTATCTTGTTAACAGCTCCACGGCTAATCAACTGTACTGCATAGCGATTCATATAAAAACTCCTCTCAAATTTTGAAACTATTGTATCAAAACCGAAAGGAGCTTCTTTCTTTTTCCCATATTTGGGAAAATTAATCTTTGACAAATTTTTCGTAGTGTTCTTGATAGTAGGCTACTTGCTCTGGAAGACCTAGCACGTCAAAAATATGCATGGCCTCTTGCATTTGCTTACAACCTTCTTTACACTGTCCTTTTTGGTACCAGGCAAAACCTTTTAAGTAATGTAAAATATTTCGTTCATACAGATTAATGTTTTTACCAATAATCTTCTCTGTATAAGTCTCAAAATAGCTTGCATTGTCAAAAGAAAGATGCTCTAAACAATGCTGGTAACAATTGAGGGCTAAAATCAAAACTAATCTCTTATGGCGACCAATCTCTTGGTAAAATTCCTCCCTCTCCATAACTTCTCTACCAATCCGAGTGACATAGTCCACATCGTAGAAACTATAGAGGTTCCCGAAAAGAATCAACTCATACATGGTCCATTCTTCTGTTTTGAAGAGATAATCTGCTACCTTATCCAAATCATCCTGCTTCATATCATAACTCGAATCTCTTTGACAAATCAGACCTTGCAACAAAATCCAGTTTAGCTCAAAATAGAGGGGATTTGTCGAACTCTTAGCCTTTTCAAGTTGTTCTTCTTGAAGCTTTTGAAAACCTGCAATATCATTTGAATAGTAAAGAGGCACAATTTGTCCCATCATGGCAACATGTTCATGATTATGGAAATCCCTAGCCTTATCCATGAAATTTTCGATTGTTACATGAATGTTATCCAAAATCTCAAAGAAACGTGAGACTGCTAGATCAGACTCCCCAAGCTCAAAGCGAGATAACTGGGAGGTAGAACAAGACTCTCCTGCGGCCTCCTTTAAAGAATAATTTCCACTTGTCCGAAATTCACGAAATACTTTTCCAAGATGTTCCATCTTTACACCTGCTCTGATAATTCTTCCCATTCAAGCATGGCTTCTTCCTGACGATGGCTGATTTTGTCTAACTCAGCCTGCAATTCCATGAGTTTGCCGGCATCGTTTGTTTCCAACATTTGTTCAGAAATGGCTTGACTTTGACTTTCTAACTCTTCAATTTCAGCTTCTAGACTTTCTATTTGTCTCATGAGCTTGCGGACTTCTTTTTGGCTTTCTTTCTGGGCCTGATAGTCATTGACTGGACTTGATTCTTTTACTTGATTGCTAGTTGAAGCTTCCTCAGTCTGGCTCATTTCTATTTCTGCTTTCTTCTCAACATAGTAGTCGTAATCTCCCAAGTAGAGAGTCGAGCCATTCTCAGACAATTCCAGTACATGAGTTGCTACACGATTGATAAAGTAACGGTCGTGGCTGACGAATAGAAGAGTTCCATCGAAGTCAATCAAGGTATTTTCCAACACTTCCTTGCTATCAATATCCAAGTGGTTGGTTGGCTCATCCAGAATCAAAAAGTTGTTGTTTTCCATAGACAGTTTAGCCAAAAGCAAACGCGCTTTCTCGCCACCAGACAGCATGCCGACTGATTTTTTAACATCATCTCCTGAGAAAAGGAAGGCACCAAGACGGCTACGGATTTCAACTTCTGGTGTCAGTTTAAAATCATTCCAGAGTTCATCCAGTACAGTATTACTTGGTGTCAGCTTGCTTTGGGTTTGGTCATAGTAACCAACCTCAACATTAGCGCCAAATCGCTTTTCACCCTTGATAAAAGGAATCTGGTCTACTATAGACTTGATAAAGGTTGATTTTCCAATACCATTTGGACCGACGATAGCGACAGCATTCATCTTACGAAGGTCTAGGTTAATCGGTTGTGACAGGACTTCCCCATCATAGCCAATAGCTGCATTTTCAACAGTCAAAACAACATTGCCCGACGTTTTCTCAGACTGGAAGGTCATGTTGGCAGATTTCTTACCAGCTTCAGGCTTGTCCAAACGCTCCATTTTTTCTAGTTGTTTACGACGAGATTGGGCACGTTTGGTCGTTGAAGCACGGACTAGATTGCGATTGACAAAGTCTTCCAGAGCAGCGATCTCCTTCTGTTGCTTTTCATAATTTTTTGCCTCAGTAGCTAGTTTTTGCTCCTTCAACTCGACAAAACGAGAGTAATTGCCAACGTAACGATCCAAGGAATGCTTGGTCAAATCTAGCGTAATTGTCGCAACCTTGTCCAAGAAATAACGGTCATGGCTAACAATAATGAGGGCACCGCTATAGTTTACCAAGTAATTCTCTAGCCAGGCAATAGTTTCAATATCCAAGTGGTTGGTTGGCTCGTCCAAGACCAAGAGATTGGGCTTTTCAAGTAGCATTTTGGCTAGAGCCAAGCGAGTATTTTGACCACCAGAAAGCTCGGCAATTTTCATCTGCCACATAGATTCGTCAAACTTGAATCCATTCAAAATCGCTCGAATATCAGCTTCATAGGTAAAGCCACCTGCTTGGCGAAAATTCTCAGATAAGCGGTCGTAATCTGACATTAATTTATCCAAATCATCACCAGACTTTTCACCCATCTCCAACTCCATCTGACGAAGTTGTTTCTCCGTCCGACGCAAGTCATCAAAGACATGAAGCATCTCATCGTAGATGGTATTTTCAGACTCAAAACGGCTATCTTGAGCTAGGTAAGACAGAGAAATATCTTTTTTCTTATTGATTTCTCCACTAGTTGGCTCCTCTTCTCCAACCAAAATCTTCAAAAGAGTAGACTTACCCGCTCCATTTTTCCCAACAAGGGCTATCCGATCACGTTCATCAACCTGCAGATTAATATTATCAAAAAGAACCTCTCCTGCAAAAGAACGTTCAATTTTATTAGCTTGTAAAATAATCATACAAACAGTATAGCATGTTTCCCTAAGGCATTCAAGACTTGATAAACCAGCATATGTCACTACTTTTCTGAAAATTATGCTACCGTTTTACTAAAACGCTAAAAAGTGCTATAATGTGAACGGTTAAAACAATTTACAAAAAGGAGAATTTTAATGTCTTACCAAGAAAATTACCAGAAATGGGTTGATTTTGCGGAGCTTCCTGACTACCTTCGTCAAGATTTGGAAAGTATGGATGAAAAAACGAAGGAAGATGCCTTCTATACAAATCTTGAATTTGGTACTGCAGGTATGCGTGGCTTGATTGGTGCTGGTACAAACCGTATCAACATCTACGTTGTTCGCCAAGCTACTGAAGGATTGGCTCGTTTGATTGAATCAAAAGGTGGAAATGAAAAAGAACGTGGTGTCGCAATCGCCTACGATAGCCGTCACTTCTCACCAGAGTTTGCCTTTGAGTCTGCGACAGTTCTTGCTAAACACGGTATCAAATCTTACGTATTTGAAAGCCTCCGTCCAACTCCAGAACTATCATTTGCAGTTCGTCACCTCAACTGTTTCGCAGGTATCATGGTCACAGCCAGCCACAACCCTGCTCCATTTAACGGTTACAAGGTTTACGGTGAAGACGGTGGACAAATGCCTCCACACGACGCGGACGCTTTGACTACTTATATCCGTGCAATCGAAAATCCATTTGCAGTTGAAGTTGCTGATGTGGAAGCTGAAAAAGCTTCTGGCTTGATTGAAGTTATCGGCGAAGCTGTCGATGTGGAGTACCTCAAAGAAGTCAAGGACGTTAACATCAACCCAGCCTTGATTGAAGAATTTGGTAAAGACATGAAGATTGTCTACACACCACTTCATGGTACTGGTGAAATGTTGGCTCGTCGTGCCCTTGCCCAAGCAGGATTTGACTCTGTTCAAGTCGTTGAAGCGCAAGCAACTGCCGACCCAGACTTCTCAACTGTAAAATCTCCAAACCCAGAAAGCCAAGCAGCCTTTGCTCTTGCTGAAGAACTTGGTCGTCAAGTTGGTGCAGATGTTCTTGTGGCAACTGACCCTGACGCTGACCGTGTTGGTGTTGAAGTTCTTCAAAAAGATGGTAGCTACCTTAACCTATCAGGTAACCAAATCGGTGCTATCATGGCGAAATACATCTTGGAAGCCCACAAAAACGCCGGAACTCTTCCTGAAAATGCAGCCCTCTGCAAATCTATCGTATCAACTGACTTGGTAACGAAGATCGCTGAAAGCTACGGGGCAACCATGTTCAACGTTTTGACAGGTTTCAAATTTATCGCTGAAAAAATCCAAGAATTCGAAGAAAAACACAACCACACTTACATGATGGGATTTGAAGAAAGCTTCGGTTATTTGATTAAACCATTCGTACGTGATAAAGATGCTATCCAAGCCGTTCTAGTCGTTGCTGAACTTGCTGCCTACTACCGTTCACGTGGTTTGACACTTGCTGACGGTATCGAAGAAATCTACAAAGAGTACGGCTACTACGCAGAAAAAACTATCTCGGTTACCCTTTCAGGTGTCGATGGTGCAGAACAAATCAAAGCGATTATGGCTAAATTCCGTAACAATGCTCCAAAAGAATGGAACGCAACAGCTATCACTGTCGTAGAAGACTTCAAGGCACAAACTGCTACTGCTGCTGACGGTACTGTTACAAACCTGACAACTCCTCCAAGTGATGTGTTGAAATACACACTTGCTGACGGTTCATGGATTGCTGTTCGCCCTTCAGGTACAGAACCAAAAATCAAGTTCTACATTGCAGTTGTAGGTGAAACCAACGAAGAATCACAAGCTAAGATTGCCAACATTGAAGCAGAAATCAATGCTTTTGTAAAATAAAACACTATAAAGAGACTGGGACAAAATAGTTCTCGACCACAAAAAAAGCTAGAGATTTCCAATTGTGGAACTCTAGCTTTTTAATTTTGAGTCGTTCTCTTATTGTATTTTAGGAGGTTATTGGCCATAAGTACCAA